>NZ_JBNHGE010000004.1:0-130108 GCF_059090935.1 Arthrobacter sp. Y3223166
GCCAGCCGGTCCGGCGCCGGCGCAGCACCAGCGGCAACAGGAGGACGGCCAGCACCAGGGCCGCGGCCGCCGCCGACCACAGCCGTTGCGAGAGCATGTCTTCCTCCGCCAGGCCGGAGGAGCCGGAGGCAGTGGAATCCCGGGGAGTGTCGGTGGCGGCCGGCGGCGGCCCCGCGGGCCTGAGCGGGTCGTCGTTGGGAAGCACCGGGCCGCCGGCGGGTCCGGTCTGGGCGTAGGCCGGCAACACTCCCCGCGACGGCGTGGGCTCGAAGGCGACCCAGCCGATTCCATTGAAAAAGAGTTCCGGCCAGGAATGCGCGTCCCGGGAATCGATCTCGAACTCCTCCAGTGCCCTGCCGGTATCGTCTTCAAGGACCGCACCGGTGGGACGCCCGGGCGCATAGCCGACCGCCATCCGGCTGGGAATGCCCGCGATCCGGGCCATGATCGCCATCGTGGCGGCGTAGTGAATGCAGTAGCCGGACTTTTCCTCCAGGAATGAGGCCACGACCTCGAAACCGCTCTGGTCGTAGCCGCCGTCGACCGGAGCCTGTTCCGAGTACACGAATCCGGACGTCCGCAGATACGTCTGGATGGCCATGGCCTGTTCGTACGGATTCTCCAAACCCGCCAGCACGGTCGCCGTGGTGTCTGCAATGATGCCCGGCATGTTCTCCGGAAGCTCGGAGAAGACAGGATCGACGACGGGGTTGTTCGACGGTTCCGATGCCCGCAGCGCTTCCCTGGTCAGCGCCGGCCTGACGCTGCGCACCTCGTACTCCTGGTTGGCGGTGGTGGTGCCGGACTCGCCGCGGATGTTGAGGGTGCGGGGATCCCAGCTCCACGTGCCGCGGACGCCCGTGACCCGCGCCGGAGCGTAGGGGGCCAGCAGCCAGGGGCTGGTGAAGGATGCCGTACTGATCCTCGTGGTGGTCACCTCGCCGTCTGCCAGCAGGTTCCGCACGCTGGGCACCTCGAGTTCATCGATGCCGGTGCGGCGGTGGCCGTCGAAGTCGCTCGGGCTCCAGCGGGCGCCGGTCAGGTTTTCCAGCGTGACCGAGCGCAGATAGAGCGGTTCCCCGGCATCCGTGGCGTAGGTCATCCTCCCGAAGGCCCCGGGCCGCCGGAGGTTGTCGCCCAGGCTCACCACCGGGTTGAGGCCCGTCGGCGCGCCCCAATTGAGCCTCGAGCCCTCCGGGAACAATCCGGACGTGAAGCCCGGGATGGCCAGCGGGAGCACCAGCGAAACCGCGAGACCGGCCGCCGCTATGCTCACGGCGCGGCGGATCTGCTCAACGGAGGCCAGTCGACCCCTGCCGCTGCCGCCGGCGGCAAGCCACTGCGCGCAGCCCAGCACCAGCAGGTAACCCGCCGCGGCGGCCAGGAAACCCGCCGCTCCGATACTGTTCGGCTTGATGATGGCTGGAACGATGGCCAGGCCCAGCAGGCCCAGGCCGCTGATGGCCGGCATCTGCAGCGGAACGGCCAGCGTATCCACGAGCAGGGCGATCAGCCCCACACCAACGCAGGCCGCCAGCGCGATGCCGTCGTTGACCAGCACCGGAGCGACCTGCGACACAACGGTGTCCCGGGCTTCCTCCAACATGGGATCAAGGGCAGCGAACGTGCCGGGCCCGGGGATCACGCCCAGGAGACCGGTCGGCGCCAGGAACATCGCCGTGACCGACATGACCAGGCCTGCCAGTCCCAGCAGCGCCCCGGCCAGCGGCGACCAGTCCAGCCGGCGGGCCAGCCCCGTGCCCGCCTCGGTGCAACAGACAGTCACGGCGGCTTGGAACAGCCAACTCCAGCCCTCCAGGACCCCGTGCAGGCTGGCGGCCGTGAGCAGGACGGCGAGTGCGACGGCGGCGCTCATCAACCATGGCGCGACGCCGGGGGAGGGCGGCCGCCCGCCGCTCCGGCCGGGTGTGTCCGGGCCGCGGAGTTCCGCCTGCTTGTCGACCGTGAGGGTCACGTGACCGCTCCTGTTCCCACCGGATCGATCCGGCCGACCAGGTCGAAGTGCGCCCAGGCCGCCGGCAGCGAGGCCTTGGGGCTGACCGCCACAGTCCGCCAGCCGCCCGCACGCAACACGTCCATCGTCGCCCGGGCCTGTTGCGGCCGGTCGGTGACGATCAGGGCGAAGGCGTGGGAGCCGAATTCGGCGGCCGGGGCCAGCAGGCGCGCTTCGCCGGCGCTGATCTGGCCCAGGACCGCGACCAACGGCCCCTTGTACTTATGTGCCGCAAGTTTGTCCATCAGCCGGTCCCCGAACGCCGGTTCTCCCGGATGCCGGTCGGACTTCCGGTGGTCTTCGGCCAGCCCCAGCGCGGCCAGCCCCTCGGCGAGGTCCTGGTAGCCCGCGGGCCCGTCGAATTGCTCTTGGCCGGGCGACGGGGCCGAGGGGGACTCCAGGACTGCCGCCCGGGCATGGACGTCCAGGAACCGGACGGTGTAGTTGCGCTGCAGGAAGTCGTTGGCGGCCGAGGCCACGGCAGCCACGGCCCACTCGAAGGAGGGCGAGGTGTGCAGCAGGTCCCCGTGCGGGTCGGTGCCATCGCCGAAGGAGGGCAGCAGTCCCGTGCCGTAGGCCGCGGCCCGGCGGTCCAGCACGATGGTCGCCTGCGGCGTGGTCACCGATTCCTCCTGGCGGACCATGAGCTCGCCGTGACGGGCCGTCGCCGCCCAGTGGACCCGGCGCATCGGATCGCCGTAGCGGTATTCGCGGGTCATCACGTCGTCGTCGCTGGGATTGGCCTGCCGCCGGGTGCTCGCCGTGCCGTCCGAACCCCGGGCGCCGGTCAGCGAGGTGGCCGGCAGTTCCACGGGGGACGGGGTCACCACCAACGCGCTGGTTTCGCCCAACTGGTGCCGGTGGTTGGCCAGCCCGAACGGGTCGGAAAAATCCGCGGTCACCGGCCCGATGGCGAACATCCCGCGCTTGCTGGATCGAAGCTTGTACTCATACACGCTCGCCCCGGAGCGGGACGGGTGCCGCGCCGGGAACCGGAAGGACGGGGCCTTGCCGAAGCGCAGCGGCAGCTGCTCTTCCATGTACACCAGCCCCGTCAGGCCCCCGTTGCGGCGCACCGACAACCGGACCTGGACCACGAGGCCGGTTTCGACGGCCGCGGGCCGGAACTTCCGCTCCACCGTGAATTGCGGCTTGAGGAGCACCATCGCCGCCGCGGCCAGCAGCGGCAGGCCAATCAGGAACACCGCCAGGGTCAGCAGGTCCCGGCGGCCCAGGATCTGCGCCAGCAGCAGCGCCAGCACGCCGGCCGCCAGCACGCCCCACCCGCGCAGGGTGACATACCTGGTGGGGAGCCAGCCGAACGCGTCCATGGCCGTCAGGAAGAGGCGCGGCGGGATTCGCCGCCCACGGGAACCTTGGCCAGCACGGACGCCACCACGCTGGAGGCGTCTTCGCCGGCCGTCATCGCCTTGCGGTCAAGGATCAAACGATGCGCCAGCACGGCCTCGGCAACGGAGGCCACATCGTCGGGCAGGACGAAGTCGCGGCCGTCCAGGGCCGCCGTCGCCTTCGCCGCGCGCAGCAGCTGGAGCATGGCCCGCGGGCTGGCTCCCAGCCGCAGGTGCGGGTGTTCGCGGGTGCCCCGCCCGATGTTGACCGTGTATTCCTTCACCGCCGGCGAAACGTAGACATCACGGACCATGGCCATCATGCTGCGTACCTCGCCCACCGTGACGACCGGGCGGACGCCCTCCAGCGGCGAGACGGACTGGTGGGTCTCCAGCATTTCCATCTCGGCGCGGGGATCCGGGTAGCCCATCGAGATCCGGGCCATGAAACGGTCGCGCTGGGCCTCCGGCAGCGGGTAGGTGCCCTCCATCTCGATCGGATTCTGGGTGGCGATCACCATGAAAGGCGTATCCAGCGGATAGGTGTTCCCGTCCACCGTGACCTGGTGTTCCTCCATGCACTCGAGCAACGCCGACTGGGTCTTGGCCGAGGCACGGTTGATCTCGTCGCCGATGACGATGTTCGCGAACACCGGTCCGGGGCGGAATTCGAACCGGTGCATGTCTTGGTTGTAGATCGAAACACCGGTGACGTCGGAGGGCAACAGGTCCGGCGTGAATTGGATCCGGTGCACGCTGCAGTCGATGGTCTTGGCCAGCGTCTTCGCCAGCATGGTCTTGCCGACGCCGGGCACATCCTCCAGCAGCAGGTGCCCCTGGGCCAACAGCACCGTCAGCGCCAGCCGTGCCGCCTCCGACTTGCCGTCGATGACGGTCTCGATCACGGCCCTGATCCGGCCGCAGGCGTCGTGGAACTCGGTCAGCGCGAGGCCCTCACCCGGCCCCGAACCCGTT
Organism: Arthrobacter sp. Y3223166; assembly: GCF_059090935.1. Classification (NCBI taxonomy): domain Bacteria; kingdom Bacillati; phylum Actinomycetota; class Actinomycetes; order Micrococcales; family Micrococcaceae; genus Arthrobacter; species Arthrobacter sp. Y3223166. The sequence goes on from NZ_JBNHGE010000004.1 coordinate 4,339, forward strand.
GGATCGGAGTGGACGGTCCCGGCCTCTGCCATGTGCTGCTGCGTGTCCATGAAGTACCTTCCGGTGTGCCTTCCCCGAGGGCCGGTTGATCCAACCCTACTTGCTGGCTGTGTGATGCGGTAGACACGCGGACCCCGCCTGGCGGGCCCGCCTCCCTTCACGGCGGAACCGGACCCGGCGCTTCAGTAGGCTGGAAACATGTCCCATCCTGTAGCCGCCGTTGCCGGCGAAACTCCTCCCGCCTACACCGCTGACAGCACCGCAGCCCGGACGACGGCGGTGCGGAGCCCCACCGAGGGGGACGGTCGGCGTCGTAATCTCAGCTATCCGCCGGCACCCGAGCCGCTGCCCGTGCCGGTGATGGACAACCACACGCACCTGGACTTCCGCGACGGACCGGTGGCGGTCACGGTCCGGCAGGCGATGGACGCCGCCGAGGCGGTCGGCGTTGCCGGTGCCGTCCAGGTGGGCTGCGACCTGGAATCGGCCCGCTTCACGCTGCAGGCCGTCGAGGCCGAGCCGAGGCTGCTGGGAGCGGTGGCCATCCACCCCAACGACGCACCCCCGCTGGCGGACGCGGGGACGCTGGAGGAGGCCCTGGCGGAGATCGAGGCGATAGCCGCGCACCCGAGGATCCGGGCGATCGGGGAGACCGGACTGGACTACTACCGGACCGGCGGCGGAGGCCGGGGCGCCCAGCAGGAATCGTTCCGCCGCCACATCGACATCGCCAAGCGGTTGGGCCTCGCCCTGCAGATCCATGACCGGGACGCACACGACGACGTGGTCCGCGTCCTGCTCGAGGAGGGAGCCCCCGAAAAAGTTGTCTTCCACTGCTTTTCCGGGGACGCGGCGCTGGCCGGTACCTGCAACGACAACGGCTGGCACATGTCCTTCGCCGGAACCGTCACCTTCAGGACCGCCGACGGCCTGCGTGAGGCCCTGGCGGTTGCGGAACCGGCCCTGGTGCTGGCCGAGACCGACGCGCCCTTCCTGACCCCGCATCCCTACCGGGGCCGGCCGAACGCCAGCTACCTGGTGCCCTACACCATGCGCGCGATGGCCGAGGTCCTCGGGAAGGACCTGGCGGAGTTATGCACGGAGGTGGCGGAAAACACGGAGCGCGTTTACGGCTCCTGGCAGCAGGAATAACACGCGCGTAACTTCCCCCGGCCGGACCGAAAACGAGCATGCAGGGCTGCCCGAACGGGGAAGCGACGCGCAGTGCCCGGTGCCGCCTGCAGCAGGCGCCGCTTGTCGGCATGTCACGTTTCGATTACGGTAGGTAGCTAATGGCCGGGGTCGGGGAAGGCAACCGGACATTGTGACACCTGTGGCGGTAGCCGTTGGACGTTCCGTTCGTACGCCCAAACAGCCGCCGCGGGTGCAGCCTGCACTCGCACCGTGCCGTGAAAACCGGCACGTCCCACGCGCGTGTCTTAATGTCCCCGTGCCCGGAAACTGCAACAGATTCGGGAACCGTGACAAACGCGCTGAAGAACCGCTGGGTGAAGATCGCCGGCCAGGTCGTCGTCATGACCGCCTTGGTCCTCGGGCTGGTGGCTTTTGTGGGCAACAACAAGTCGGTCACGCTGACCGTGGACGGGCAGGCCAGCACCGTCACCACGTTCGGTTCCACCGTTGCAGACGTTCTGGCCGAATCCGAGGTGCAGGTCGGCGAGCTCGACGACGTCACTCCTGCGGTGGGCGAAGAGATCGCCGACGGTGCCAGCATCGAAGTGGTCACCGCCAAACCCGTAGACGTGAACGTGGACGGCAAGGCCTCCACCGTGCACACCACCGCCGCCACCGTCGAGGAACTGCTGGACGAACTGGAAGTCAACGAAAAGTCGGCCCTGTCCGCCCCGTTGACTGCCGAGCTGGCCTCGGTGGGCGGCGCGGTGACGATCTCGACGCCGAAGAACGTCACCATCGCTGTCGACGGCAAGACCCGCAAGGAAGTCACCACCGCGACCACCATCGGCGACCTGCTCCAGGAACAGAAGATCAAGCTGGGCAAGGAAGACAAGCTCTCCGTTGCCGAGGCCGAGCCGGTGACCGAAGGCACCAAGGTCAAAGTGACCCGGATCGACCGCGAACGCGTGGAGGAGGCCGAGTCCGTCCCGTTCGAGACGGCCACCACGACCAACTCCGCCATGTACGAGGACGAAGAGAAGGTCACCCGGGCCGGGGAGCCCGGCGAACGCGTCAAGGTCTACGAGGTCGTCCTCACCGACGGCAAGGAAACCGACCGGAAACTCGTCAGCGAAAAGGTCACCCGCGAACCGGTCAGCCAGAAGATCACCGTGGGCACCAAGAAGCGTCCGGCCAAGGTCAACAACGCCAACGTCGGCGGGACCTGGCAGGCGCTCGCCGAATGCGAGTCCGGCGGCAACTGGTCCATCAACACCGGCAACGGCTACTCCGGCGGACTGCAGTTCAGCGCTAGCTCCTGGCTCGGCGCCGGCGGCGGCAAGTACGCGCCCTACGCCTACATGGCCACGCCCAGCGAGCAGATCGCTACCGCCGAAGTGCTGCGCAGCAACGGCGGCTGGGGCCACTGGCCGGCCTGTGCCGCCAAGCTGGGACTGCTGTAAGGCTTCCGCTTCCTGCCACCGGGCCCGGGCTTCGCTGCCCGGGCCCGGTGTGCGTTAACCGGGCGGCGCCGCCACGGCCGCCGCCGGCGGCCCGATACGATGGCACAGTGACAGAACCCCAATCCGCCTCCGGTACCGACTCACGGCACGACGCCGGGGGAGCCGCGCCCGCCCCCACCCGGCCCCTGCTCGGAGCGGCCGACGTCCGCCGGCTCGCAGCCGAACTGGACGTGCGTCCCACCAAGACCCTCGGGCAAAACTTCGTGATCGACGGCAACACCATCCGTCGGATCGTGGCTGCCGCCCATGTTGTCCCCGGCGAGACAGTCTTGGAGGTCGGGCCCGGCCTGGGGTCGCTCACGCTCGGGCTGCTGGACGTGGCCGGGCACGTGGTCGCCGTCGAAATCGATCCCAAACTCGCCGCCCGCTTGGAACGCACAGCGGCCGAATGGCGTCCCGATGCCGCCGGGCACCTGGACGTGGTGCTGGCGGACGCGCTGCGGGTCAGGGAACTGCCCAAGGCCCCGGATGCGCTGGTCGCCAACCTGCCCTATAACGTGGCGGTGCCGGTGGTGCTGCACCTGCTGGAGCACTTCCCGTCGCTGCGGCACGGACTCGTCATGGTGCAGGACGAGGTGGCCGACCGGCTCGCGGCCAAGCCCGGCTCCAAGATCTACGGTGTGCCCAGCGTCAAGGCCGCGTGGTACGGCACCATGCGCAAGGCAGGGGTGATCGGCATGAACGTGTTCTGGCCCGCACCCAAGATCGCTTCCGGGCTGGTGGAGTTCACCCGCGGGCAGCCGCCCGTGACCCGGGCCCCGCGCCATGAAGTGTTTGCCGTCATCGACGCGGCGTTCGCGCAACGCCGCAAGACGCTGCGCGCCGCGCTGGCCGGCTGGGCCGGCAGCGCCGCCCGGGCCGAGGAAGCGCTGCGGCTGGCAAACGTGGACCCCGGCGCCCGCGGAGAGGTGCTGGACATTGCCGCCTTTGCCCGCATCGCCGAGTTCAACCATCCGCTTGTCGGCTAGGAAGGTGGCGGCATCGATATGACCAGAACACGTCCCGTCCGCGTCATGGCGCCCGGAAAGATCAACGTCTCCTTCCGCGTCGGCGGCCCGCGACCGGATGGCTACCACTCGGTGGCCAGCGTCTATCTGGCGCTCTCGTTGTATGAGGAGGTCACCGCCACCGCGCGTGAGGACGATGCCATCACGGTCAGCGTGCGCAATGGGCCCGGGCTGGACTTCGATCTGGACGGCATCCCGCTGGATGCTTCCAACCTGGCGGTGCAGGCCGCCGACCTGATCCGCGAAACCTCCGGACACGCGCAGGGCGTGCACCTGGACATCACCAAGCGGGTGCCGATTGCCGGCGGCATGGGCGGCGGCTCCGCCGACGCGGCCGCCGCCCTGGTTGCGTGCAGTGCGCTTTGGAACACCGGCTACTCCCGCGACGAGCTGATCGGCCTGGCCGCCGGGCTCGGCGCAGACGTGCCGTTTGCGCTGCACGGCGGAGTGGCCGTCGGCCTGGGCGTCGGCGACCGGCTGACGCCGGCGCTGGCGCGCAGCGAAATGCACTGGGTCCTGGTGCCCGCCTCGTTCGGTTTGTCCACGCCCAAGGTCTACGCGGTGGCCGACGACCTGCGCGCCCGCCGCGGCCACGTCCCGGTCGAACCCGAGCAGGTGGACCCGGCGATCCTGCAGGCAATGCAGTCCGGCGACGTCCACCAGTTGGCCGGCTGCCTGCATAACGACCTGCAGGAGGCCGCCATCGAGCTGGCCCCCGAACTGGCCGATATCCTTGAACTGGGCGAGGCCGAAGGCGCGCTGGCGGGCTTGGTATCCGGGTCCGGGCCGACGGTAGCTTTCCTGACCGCCGGACGGCGCGAGGCGGCCGAGCTGGGGCAGCGGCTCGCGGATGTCGCCGGCGTGGTTGCCCTGCCGGTCCGCGGACCGGTGCACGGCGCCCGCATCATGGCCTGACCGCCCGGCCCCGCCCCTGGAACGCGGCGGCGGCGCGTCCGCCTCCACCAACGCAACAGAAAGCAGCATCCTTGGTCCACCTGCTCGGCGCAGAAAACGTCAGCGTCTCCTTTGCCACCCGCACCATCCTGGACTCGGTGTCCCTCGGCCTGAACGAAGGGGACCGGATCGGCATGGTGGGGCGCAATGGCGACGGCAAGTCCACCCTGATGCGGCTGCTGGCGCACCGCGCCACGCCCGACGACGGCCGGGTCACCAAGCGCGGCGACGTCAACGTGGGCTACCTGGACCAGCAGGACGTGCTGGACGGAGACCTGCCGGTCGGCGTGGCGATCGTCGGCGAAGCGGCCGAGTACGAGTGGGCCTCCAACCCGCAGATCCGCGAAATCATGAACGGCCTCGTCGGCGACGTCGACTGGCACGCGACGGTGTCGTCCTTGTCCGGCGGGCAGCGCCGCCGGGTCGCCCTCGCCAAGCTGCTGATCGAGCCCCATGACGTGATCATGCTCGACGAGCCGACCAACCACCTCGACGTCGAGGGGGTCGCCTGGCTGGCCCGCCACCTGCAGACGCGGTGGCGCCCCACCGAGGGGGCCTTCCTGGTGGTCACCCACGACCGCTGGTTCCTGGACGAAGTGTGTACCCGGACCTGGGAGGTCCACGACGGCACCGTCGACCCGTTCGACGGCGGGTACGCCGCCTACGTGCTGGCCCGTGCGGAACGCGACCGGACGGCTGCCGTCGTCGAAGGCAAGCGGCAGCAGCTGGTGAAAAAGGAGCTTGCCTGGCTGCGCCGCGGTGCTCCCGCCAGGACCGCGAAGCCGAAGTTCCGGATTGAAGCGGCCAACGAGCTGATCGCCGACGTGCCCGAGCCCCGGGACGCGGTGGCCCTGAACAAGATGGCCACCGCCCGGCTCGGCAAGGACGTGCTGGACCTGGAGCAGGTTTCCTACACCCCGCCGGCCCGGCCCACGGACGGCGACGGCGGGCCCGCCGCGCTGTTCGACAACATCACGCTGCGGCTGGCACCGGGGGAACGGCTCGGCCTGGTCGGCGTCAACGGGGCGGGCAAGACCACCCTGCTGCGGTTGCTGAACGGCGAGATCCAGCCCACGGCCGGCAAGGTCAAGCGCGGCAAGACGGTGCAGACGGCCATGCTCACGCAGGAAGTCCGCGAACTCGACGATGTCATGGACCTCCGAGTGGTGGAGGTGATTCAGCGCGAACGCCAGGTCTTCAACATCGGCGGACGCGAGGTTTCCGCCAGCCAGCTGGTGGAACAGCTCGGCTTTTCCAAGGAGAAGCAGTGGACGCCGGTGCGCGACCTGTCCGGCGGGGAGCGGCGGCGGCTGCAGCTGCTGCGGCTGCTGGTCGGGGAACCGAACGTGCTGATGCTGGACGAGCCCACCAACGACCTGGATACGGACACGCTGGCGGCCGTGGAGGATGTGCTCGACGGCTGGCCGGGCACGCTCGTGGTCGTCTCGCACGACCGCTACCTACTGGAACGGGTGACCGACCATCAGGTGGCGCTGCTGGGCGACGGCAAGCTCCGCGGGCTGCCCGGGGGAGTGGACCAGTACCTTGAGCTCCGCGAAGCGGCGCTCGCCGGCCGGCCCGCGCCGTCCCCGGCCGGCGCAAGCGCCAGCGCCGCACCATCCTCCGGCGCCGTGCACAGCGAAGCGGACAAGCGCCAGGCTAAGAAGGACCTCAACCGGATCGAGCGCCAACTGGGCAAACTGGGCCAGCAGGAGGACAAGCTCAAGGAGCAGATGCACGCGGCAGGTGCCAAGTCCGACGTCGACTTCGCCGGGCTGGCGGAGATGAACCGCAAGCTGCAGGAAATCGCCGAGGAGAAGGAAGGCCTGGAGATGGAGTGGCTGGAGGTCTCCGAAATCCTGGAGTGATCCCTCGGCTCAGGACGACCTGCCGCTGTTCCCCCAGAGGCCCGCGTCGCGGATGGACCGCTGGATCTTGGCGGTTGCCGAGAGCAGCGCCTCGCGCTCCGCGGCCGAGAGCGGATCGAAGACGTTCTCGCGGACGAAGCTGACGTGGCCGGGGGCGGCCTGCCGGATGGCATCCCAGCCGGCGTCGGTCATCGAGATGTTGAAACCCCGCGCATCCGTGGCACACGCCACCCGCTCCACCAGCCCGCGGGCTTCCATCCGCTTGAGCAGGTGGGACAGCCGGCTGCGCTCCCAGTCCAGCTGCTGCGCGATGTCCCGGGCCCGCATGACGCCCTCGTCCGCCTCCGACAGGGACGCCAGGACCGAATACTCCACGCCGGACAGGTCGGAGTCGCGCAGCAGCTGGCGGTCCATGGCGGACTCGAAGCCCCACAGCAATTCCCGGAAGGCGCGCCAGATCTCTTGCTCGTGATCGTCCAGCCAGCGGGTGTCGGAGTTCACGACTGTCACTTCCTCGCCTTTGGTTGACAATTCAAGTTTCCGCCCTGCATAATTGACGTGTCAACAAAACCATGACGCGTCGACAATGTTGGCACGTCGGGACCAGACCTCGAAGGGGTTATTTATGACCAAGATCGCTATCGTTACCGGCAGCACCCGTCCGGGTCGTGTCAACAAGCAGGTTGCCGATTGGGTTCTCGCCCAGGCCGCCGGCCGCACCGACGCCGAGTTCGAGGTCGTCGACATCGCCGACTTCAACCTGCCCCTGCTGGACGAAGCTTACCCGGCCATGTACCAGAACTACCAGAACGACCACACCAAGGCGTTCTCGGCCAAGATCAGCGAGTTCGACGGCTTCATCTTCGTCACCGGCGAGTACAACCACACCGTCACGCCTGCCCTGACCAACGCCCTGTCCTACCTGAACGTCGAGTTCAACAACAAGGCCGCCGGCATCGTTTCCTACGGTTCCATGGGTGGCGCCCGTGCCGCTGAGCACCTGCGCAACATCCTGTCTGAACTGCAGATCGCCCACGTGCGCAACCAGGTCATGTTCTCGCTGTTCACCGATTTCGAGAACTTCGCCGACTTCAAGCCGACCGAGCAGAACGCCGGCACCCTGGCTCCGATGATCGACCAGCTCATCCCGTGGACCAAGGCCATGGAGTCCGTCCGGGCCGCAGCTGTCGCCGCCAACTAACCTGCGGCCCCCGGCGGCTTCGCGCCGCTTAACGCTCCGCATCGCAGGGCGCTCCGTACCTCCCGTCAGGGAAGCCGGGGCGCCCCGCGCCGTTAAGGCGGGGACGGCCGGAACGATGGCACCGGCGGGTCGGGTTTCGTTGGTACCGGGAGAAGGAGGGACGCGTCGTGGACGCAGGAAACGCTGCGGCCGGCCTGCGGGAGCGGACCCCCAGCCGCCGCCGGATGCTCGACCATCTTGAGCAGGCCGCCTCGGCAGCTGGCTTCCGCCTCGACGAAGACCAGCACAGGGCCGCCCGCCTGCTCGCCGAAGCCGCCGCGCCGCTCCGCGCCGGACTGCCCGCTTTGCCGGGGATGCGCCGCGGGCTGTATCTTTGGGGTCCCGTCGGACGGGGCAAAAGCTGGCTGGCCCGGGCATTCTTCGATGCCGTCGACGTGCCGGACAAACAGCGCTGGCACTTCCACGACCTGTTCCGACAACTGCACGCCCTCCGCCGCGACGCGCAGGACCCGGAGGCCCGGCCGCCGGGTACCAGCGCCATCGACGTGGCCATCGACGGCTTGCTGCGCGGCTGCGCCCTGCTGGTCCTGGATGAATTCCACGTCCACGATCCGGGGGACGGCCAGTTGCTGGCCCGGCTGCTGCGTGAAATCCACCGCCGCGGCATAGTGCTGGTCACCACCTCGAACTATCCGCCCGAGCAGTTGATGCCCGGCGAGGTCTTCCATGAGCTGTTCGAGCCCACCATCGCCCTGATCCGCCGCACCATGCACGTTGCCCCCGTCGCCGGCCCGGTCGACTACCGCACGCAGCCCGCCGGTCGCGCCGACGGCCGGTTGGACGACGGCGGTGCCCGCCCCGGCCGGTTCGGCGACGGCGCCATGGTCGTTGCCCCGGACGGTCCCGGCGACCCGCGGGTTGCCGAGGCGGGCCTACACTGGCCGTCCGCGGCAGAGGCGCGCGAACTGCGGCCGGGGAGCTGGCCGCTGCCGGTCCTTCGGAGCACGCCGGCCGAATTGTGGTTTGATTTCCGCGACCTGTGCGAAGGGCCCACCGCCGCCTCCGACTATTTGGGCCTGCTGGCGCATGCCGCCCACTGGATCATCTGCGGTGTGCCGCCCCGGGAAGCGATCAGCATGAACGGCTGGCAGCGCTTCAGCAATATTGTGGACATCCTCTATGACGCCGACGTGCCGTTGACGGTCATCAGCGCGGAGCCGCTTGACCTGGCCTCGTCAGCCAGCCCGTCCGCCGTCGACATCTCCCGCATTGCCAGCCGGTTGGGCACCCTCGGCCGGGTGGGTGCCGCGCCCTGACTGCCGTTCCCGCCGGTCGCGCCGGCGGGACAGCGCAACGCCCAGCAGGCACACCCCGCCGCCGATGACGGCCAGCACGGTGGGCGTCTCGCTCAGGAACAGCCACCCCAACACGATGGTGACCGGAGGAACAAGGTAGGACGAAACGCTCAGTTGCCCGGCCGGCATCCGGGCCAGGGCATAGGCCCAGGTGCTGAAAGCCAGGGCCGTGGGCACCAACCCCAGATACACCACGCCCAAGGTCGCCGCGGCCGGGGCGGTGCGCAGTTCCGCCAAAAGGTCACCGGCAAACGGCAGCGATGAGAGTGCACCGATGCTGCAGGCCAACCAGGTGACCTGCCCGGCCGGCACGCTGCCCAGGGCCGGCTTCTGGAGCAGCACCCCGGCGGAGTACGTCAACGCCGCTGCCAGCGCCCAGAGCAGCCCGACGCCGCCGGCGGCGCCGCCACCGGTGCCGAAGCCGATCATGACGACTCCCGAGAAAGCGACTCCGGCGCCGATGGCCAGCCACCTGGGGATGCCTTCGCCCAGGAACAGCCCGGCGCCCAAGGCCGTGAGCACGGGTGCGAGATTGACGATCATGGCGGTGGTGCCGCCGTCGAGCGTTTGCTCCGCGGTGTTGAGGGCGAAGTTGTAGACGCCGAACCACGACAGGCCGCAGCCGGCGATCAGCAACCACGCCCGGCGGCCCGGCCTGACCCACGGCCGCCCGACCAACAGCAGTGCCAGTGCGGCCGAGCCGATGGCGAGCCGCATCAGGCTGAGCGGACCGGGCCCGAAATGCGGCAGCACGCCGCGGATCACGACGAAGGCACTGGCCCACGCCAGGACCGTCACGATGATGGCCGCAAGGACCGAAAGCGGGACGGCGGCGATCCGCGGGACGTGTGTCATGGTGGCAACGCTAACCCAAGCGGCAGTGCACCGGCCGGGGCCGGACCGGAATGTCTGCTTCCCGCGTCAGGTGTCGGGGCCTGCACCGGTCCTGATGGGGGACGGGTGCGCGCCGGAGGCAGGACGGAACCTCGCGTCGTACCGGTGAGAGCACTGCTACTCTTCATTCATAACGTCGGGGGGCCGGGACGACACCGGGCCGCGTTCAATGCAGGAGGAATGCAGTGCGGACCGTTGCAGGTGAGCCCGGGGCGGCAGCGCGCCCAACCGTCCTGGTCGGCGCCGTGGACCCTGCGACCCGCGGGTTCCTGCGCAGCGTCCTGAGCGATGCCGGCATATCGGTCGCTGCGTTGACTTCCGCGGCCGAGGTGTTGGCCGAGGTGCAGCGCAACCCGCCCGACATCCTTTTGGTGGACGCCGCCGATATGTCCCTGGCCGGGATGGAAGCCGTGCGACGGCTGTCGGACAGCCAGCCGGGCGCGCAGTGGCGGGTGATGCTCATGGCCACCGAGGACGAGCTGCACTTGGTGGAACGCGGCTACGAGCTGGGCGTCTCCGACTACCTGATCAAGCCGCTGACGGCCGCCAGTGTGGTGAACCGTGTCCGCGTGACCCTCGCGAGATCGGAACACCGGCGACGGGAACGCAACGGGGTGGCCGTCCTGCGGGAGCGGATCCGGAATGTGTCCGACGGTATTCGCAGTACGAATGACCCGGACGAAATGATCAACCTCGCGTTGCGTGGCATCGGCGAGGCCTTCGAAGCCGACCACGTCTGGGTGCGTACCCTGGCGGACGAACGAGTGCCGCATACCACCGCTCAATGGATCAGCGAATCCACCCAGGGCTCCATGCCCTACCGCAGCGACGAACAGGTGCTGGAGCTGTCCTCGGCGCTCTGGGCCAAGCACAGCGTGCTCACGTCGGCCGACGACGGCGGCATCGATATCGCCGCATATCCCCATGTGGCCGAATGGCTCGCCACCCCCCGGGGCAAATTGTCCCTGCTCGCGCCCTTGGGGCAGGGCCCGCAGGCTTTCGGCTTGCTGTGCCTGATCCGCACGGGGCAGCCGCGGCCATGGTCGCCGGCCGAGATTTCACTGCTTCAGCATGTAGCCGGCAACCTGGCCCACGGTCTGATTCAGGGGCACCTGATTACAGTTCAACAACAGGTCGTGGAAAAGCTTCGCGAGCTGGACCAAGCCAAGTCGAACTTCGTGGCCACGGTCAACCATGAGCTCCGGACTCCGTTGACCTCTATCGCCGGGTACCTGGAGCTGGTGCTGGATGGAGACGCCGGTGAGGTCCCGGAATCAGTGGCGCGGATGCTGAAGATCGTGGGTCGCAATGCCGCGCGGCTCCGCGAGTTGATCGAAGACATGCTCACCTTGTCCAGGATGGATTTCCAGAGCAGCGGGTTGAAGACGGAACCGGTGGACCTGCCACGCCTCCTGCGCACGGTTTCCACCGCGCTGGAACCGGTGGCGCAGGCCAAGAACGTACAGCTGGTCGGTGAGGGGCTGGACACCCGGCTCGCCGCCGACGGCGATACAAAGATGTTGGAGCAAGTCTTCACCAACATCCTGTCCAATGCCGTCAAGTTCACGCCGCAGGACGGGGAGGTGCGGGTCACGGTCGGCCTCGGCGGCAAGAACGACGACGGCGTTCCCTGCGCCGTGGTCAAGGTCGCCGACAGCGGGATCGGCATCCCGGAAGAAGACCTGCCCCAGCTCTTCTCGCGTTTCTACCGGGCATCCAACGCCCATGCCATCCAGGGCACTGGCCTGGGCCTGGCCATCGTCAAGGGGATGGTCGACCAGCACCGCGGCGATATTTCCGTGGAGTCGAGGGTCGGCATCGGCACGACCTTCACGATTACACTGCCGCTGGATTCCGGACCGAAACAGCAACCCGCCAACGCGTCGGACGCCGTCGCTGTCTCTTAAACCACAAAGGCCGTGGCACGCGTCCGAAGATGGATGCCACGGCCTCAGCCGGCGAGCGGGAATCCCGCTCTATTTACTTATTAGTGCGGCCAGTTGCCACTCTGAATGGAGAAGCCGCCATCGACAGACTTGACGGTCGTGATGGTGGTGTAGCTGCCGTCGGCGGCTGAGGCAGCCGTGGCGCCGGTAACAGCCAGAACTGCGGCAATAAGTACTGATGCCGAAAATTTCTTCATCGGGCTCCCTCTTGGTTATGCACAGTTTTGCAAATCTATGCAGCGGTGGTGACATCCACAAGTGTACATTCAGGAGTACCTAATCAGCTAGACGTTAAACGACACATCAGGGACCCTTCCCCGCCGCTGCGCGGGACACGGAATATGATCGGATGCGGGTGGGAGTACGGACTATCACCCCGGCCATTGGCGTTTGGAGGATTCGCATGGTGTCGGTCAATTCTGAGGGAAGCGGTGTTTTCGCTGAACTGCGGGCTCGTGAGGCTTTCGGTCGTAGAGAATATGCGCAGGCGCTGGACCTCGCGAAGCAAGTATCTTCTAGGGCATTGGCTGCCGGCGATGATTCAACGTGGTGGCAGATGACAATGTTCCAAGCCGATTGTCAGCGCGCGATGGGTCTCAACCGGGACTGCATTCATACAGCCTTGCTTCTGCTGGAACATCCACTAACGGTCGGGTCCTCCGAACTTCAGTGCCGCGCATTGAACCTCTTGTCTGACGTTAGCCAGGCGGCAGGTGAACTTGAACAAGCAGTCGCATATGGTGTTAGGGCCGTCGGCATCGCTCATGACGGTGAGGTCCCGCAGGATCTGCGTATTGGGTCCTTGCTTGCACTTATTGCAGCATTGGCAGAGAGCGACCAGTTGGAGCGCGCCTGGCAGGAAAGTCAGCAACTCATCCGACTGATTGACACCAATACTGACGCTCAAACGGCGGGAAAGTGCTACTGGGTCGCCGGAAACGTCGCTTTTCTAAGACAACAGGCCAGCGATGGGGTGAAGTATCACAAGTTGGCGGCTGAGCATTTGTCGCCTTCGAATGATCTCGCTCTATGGGCGTGGTTCAATCGAGCCTCGGCGGCTATGAGGTTAACGGCCGGTATCGCCGACACAGAAACAGCCGATTGCATGGAGCGTGCCGAACTCGCAGCGACCATTATTGGTACGGATGACGGAGATGTCTTTAAGAACATGCTCAATCGTGCGCACTGGCACTTTCTGAACGGTGAAGCAAGCAGCGCAATCGAGATGCTCACGTCGATTTGTGCAGAGTCCTCAGCGATGGCACACCACACTGCGGGTGAAGCGAATATGTTGCTTGCGAAAGCCCTGCGGGAACAAGGCGATTGTGCATCGGCCCTACGCCACTTGAAGAACAGCCAAGCGTATTTCAGCCAAGCCGGTGCCAAGGACAGGGCGGCCCAAGTGGCTGCAGAAATCGCCGAGTTTCCGCGGGCTTCGTAACATGCATTCTTCATCGTGTCATTGAGCGTGTCGTGAACACCGTTCGTTTACGCTGTGAACGATTGGCAGTTCTAAAGCAGTATGTTCTGGATTTGTTGGACGGGAGCGAAAGCTTCCATCGAATCGTTGGGGAGCGGATGCACGTGCTAGGTCATGGCTGGCCCGAGAGGGTTGCAGGAGCGGTATCCAATAACGACGCGGCCGCATGAGGCGCGTAGCTGGCGCGGCCGATGCCGTTGCAGCCGACGTGATCAGTGCCGGCGACGGCATCATCAGCGTCGATCTTCCGCGCGGAGCAGCCTTCACCGACGAAGTCGCGGCCCACACGTCAACACAGCTTCGCGTGCTTTCCGGCGGTCACCCTTGCCGTGTCTTGATGCGGATGACGGGCGTTACATCGATTTCCCGCCTGGCCCGGTCGATGCTGGGTCGGCAGACGAATGCGTCCGCCATCGCCCTCGTGGGCGAGTCTCCGGTGGACCGGGTGATAGCCAACTTCGTGCTGGGAGCCGAACCGTCCGAATGCCCTGTCCGCTACTTTGACTCCGAACCACAGGCCCTCGCGTGGCTGGAACGGGACAATGCCGCATAATGCCGATCCTCGGCTCCAGCAGTTGGTCGACGGGATGGTCCGCCTGGCCGGAGGCGATCTGTCCACCAGGATCGACCCCTCGCCGGCACGCGACGATATTGACGCCGTCATCACGGGCGTCAACCTCTTGGCCGAGGAGCTGCAGCTTAGCTACATGGAACTGGAACAGCGCGTCGAGCAACGGACGGCTGAACTGCGCCAGGCACATCGGGACATGAGCCGGATGGCCCTCACAGATGCCTTGACCGGGCTGGCGAACCGCACGGCTTTGGCCAAGGACATGGACGCCGCGCTCGACGATGCGCGGTCCGGCCAGCGGGCCCCGGCATTGCTCCTGCTGGACATGGATTCCTTCAAGCAGGTCAACGACAGTTTTGGCCACGACGCCGGCGACCGCGTACTCACGGTCGTGGCGAACAGGCTGAGGTCCGTCGTGCGCGACGGCGACACGGTGGCACGGCTGGGCGGCGACGAATTTGCGGTCCTGCTTCCGCGCGCGACGACGGACCTCGCGCTCCAGGTGGCCCAGCGGATTCTGGGCGTGCTCAATGACGAAATCCAACTGGACGAAGTAACCGTCTGGCCCCAGGCCAGCATTGGCGTCCGGGTGGCAGATGCGGGACAGACCGCGCAGAGCCTGCTGCTGGACGCCGACACGGCAATGTACGAGGCGAAAAAAGACCCCCAGAACCGCACCAAGGTCTTCCAGTCCCATATGCTTCAGGCGCGCCAACTGCACAACCAGATGGCGTCCGAACTCCGCGGTGCCATCGCGACCGGAGGCTTCGAGCTCGAGTACCAACCGGTGGTGGATCTGTGCACGGGCCTGCCGATCGGGGTGGAAGCGTTGATCCGGTGGAATCACCCGGTGCGGGGACGTGTCATGCCGGCCGACTTCATACCCATGGCGGAACAGACCGGCCTGATTGTTGACCTGGGGCGGTGGACCTTGTGGGCGGCCGCGCACCAGTTCGCCCAGTGGTCCGCCGAACTGAACCTGGATCCGGCGTTCCAGATCCGCGTTAATCTCTCGGTAGCCGAGCTCCAACGCATCGACCTGGTAGAGCACGTTCGGGGCGTCTTGAGGGATTCCGGAATGCCGGCCGAGTCGCTGGTGCTGGAGATCACGGAGACCGGTCTGGTTACCGGGGGAGAAGTGGAGACCTACTCCTTGCTGGCCCTGCGCAAGCTCGGGATCGGCATCGAAATCGATGACTTCGGAACCGGCTACTCATCGATCAGTTACCTGCGCCGGTTGCCTGTTGACATGGTCAAAGTGGACCGGTCCATCATTGCTACGCATTCTGCCGACGGTTCCCAGCAGGACTTCATCGGTGCCGTCCTTCAGCTCATTCGTGCTGCGGGGCTGGACGCGATCTTCGAGGGCATCGAGACGCGGGAACAGGCGGAACAATTGCGCGATCTTGGCTGTAGCGGTGGCCAAGGGTTCTATTTCAGCAAGCCGGTGTCGGCAGCAGTCATGGCCCGGCTGTTGCGCAGCGGTGCCAGCCTGCCGGCGGCCGTCGAGCCATCCTTTGAGGACGCACCCAGCCTGGCGACCGCGGTGGAGTGACCGGCACGGATGCCATGTGTCGGCGGCCCGTGCCGCCGAGTCGCATAGGGGTTGGCAAACGTGGCAAAATGGACACTTGTGCCACCGGGTCAGTGTTCTTGGCGGCACGGTCCGCCCTGGTGTAATGGCAGCACCCCGGCCTTTGGAGCCGTGGAGTATAGGTTCGAATCCTATGGGCGGAACGACCACCGGCCGGTAAACCGGAGGTGCTGCGGCAGGTAAGATGCCGTTAACCCAAATGCACCGGCCACACCGGAATCAGCGCAGCGAGGAGTGCCACTTAGTGAGCCCCCAGGACGTCCCTGAACAAAACGTCAAAAACGCTTCAACACCGGCAGCGGTCATCGTCCTGGCCGCGGGGGCGGGCACCCGGATGAAGTCCAAAAAGCCCAAGATCCTGCATGAGATCGGCGGCGTCTCCATGGTGGGCCACGCGCTCGCCGCGGCACGCGGCCTAGCACCCACGGTGCTTGCCGCCGTCGTACGCCATGAGCGTGACCGGGTGGCGGAGCATATCACTTCGCTGGATCCGGATGTACTGATCGTCGACCAGGACGAGATCCCCGGCACCGGGCGCGCAGTGGAGGTGGCGCTGGATGCCCTTCCCGCCCAGCCGGACGGCCCCGTGGTGGTCACCTACGGCGACGTTCCGCTGCTGACCACGGCGCTGCTGAAGGAACTCGTGGCCGAGCATGCCTCCAGCGGGAATGCCGTTACCGTACTGACCGCAGTCCTCGATGACGCCGGCGGATACGGGCGGATCATCCGCGCCGAGGACGGCAGTGTCCAGGGCATCGTCGAGCACAAGGACGCCACGGACGAACAGCGCGCGATCCGTGAGGTCAACTCCGGAATCTATGCCTTCGATGCCGGAGTCCTTCGCGCCGCCCTGTCCAGGATCACCACGGACAACGCCCAGGGCGAGAAGTACCTGACCGACGTGCTG
This sequence comes from Arthrobacter sp. Y3223166, assembly GCF_059090935.1. Taxonomy (NCBI): domain Bacteria; kingdom Bacillati; phylum Actinomycetota; class Actinomycetes; order Micrococcales; family Micrococcaceae; genus Arthrobacter; species Arthrobacter sp. Y3223166. The sequence goes on from NZ_JBNHGE010000004.1 coordinate 20,773, forward strand.
TCGCTGGCCCGGGCCGACGGCGGCCGGGTGGCCGCCGTGGTCACCACCGACCGCTGGCAGGTGGAGGGGGCCAACGACCGGGTCCAGTTGGCTGCCCTGGGGGCGGAGCACAACCGGCGGGTCTTGGACGCTGCCATGCGCGCCGGCGTCAGCATCGTGGACCCGTCATCCACCTGGATCGACTCGACGGTGACGTTCGGCACCGACGTGACGCTGCTGCCCGGCACCCAGCTGCACGGCGCCACGCATGTCGCCTCCGATGCCGTTGTGGGGCCGGAGACGACCCTGACGAACGTGACCGTGGGCGAGGGCGCCTCGGTCATCAGGACGCACGGCACCGATTCCGAGATCGGGCCCGGCGCCACCGTCGGCCCGTTCACCTACCTTCGCCCCGGCACGGTGCTGGGCGAGAAGGGGAAGATCGGCGCGTTCTACGAAACCAAGAACGTGACCATCGGCAAGGGCGCCAAGCTGTCCCATCTGGGCTATGCCGGGGATGCGGAGATCGGTGAGTATGCCAACATTGGCTGTGGCAACATCACCGCCAATTACGACGGCGAAAAGAAGCACCGTACCGTCATCGGCTCGAATGTGCGCACCGGCTCGAACACCGTCTTTGTGGCTCCCGTGCACGTGGGCGACGGTGCCTACTCCGGCGCAGGCGCGGTGATCCGCAAGGATGTGCCGCCCGGAGCGCTCGCGGTCAGCGTCGCGCCGCAGCGGAACCTTGACGGCTGGGTGCAGAAGAACCGCCCCGGCAGCTCATCTGCAGAAGCTGCCACCCGAACTTCCTCCACGCAATCCCCAACTGCAGAAAGTGATCCTTCATGAGCGGAATCAAGGCACAGGGCGAAAAGAGGCTGGTGCTGGCCTCCGGACGCGCCCATCCGGAACTGGCGCGGGAGATCGCCAAAGAGTTGGAGATCGACCTCCTGCCGACGTCCGCCTACGACTTCGCAAACGGCGAGATCTACGTCCGGTTCGAGGAAAGCGTGCGCGGTACCGACGCCTTCGTGATCCAGGCGCACCCGGCTCCCATCAACGAATGGCTGATGGAGCACCTGATCATGGTGGACACGCTGAAGCGGGCCTCGGCCAAGCGCATCACCGTGGTCGCTCCGTTCTACCCGTATGCCCGGCAGGACAAGAAGCACCGCGGCCGGGAACCGATCTCGGCCCGCCTGGTGGCCGACATGTACAAGACGGCCGGCGCAGACCGGTTGATGTCCGTCGACCTGCACACGGCGCAGATCCAGGGTTTCTTCGACGGTCCGGTCGACCACCTCATGGCTATTCCGCTCCTGGCCGAGTACGTCCGCACACGGGTCGACCTGGACAACGTGACCGTGGTGTCCCCGGATACCGGCCGCGTCCGCGTTGCCGAACAGTGGGCCGAGCGGCTGGGCGGGGCTCCGCTGGCCTTCGTACACAAGTCCCGCGACGTGAACGCGCCGAACCAGGCCGTGTCGAAGCAGGTCGTCGGCTTGGTTGAGGGCCGCACCTGCGTGCTGATCGACGACATGATCGACACCGGCGGAACGATCTCCGGCGCCGTTCAGGTCCTGAAGAACGCCGGCGCCAAGGACGTCATCATCGCAGCAACGCACGCCGTGTTCTCGGATCCCGCCGCCCGCCGGCTTTCCGAGAGCGGTGCCCGGGAAGTGGTGGTCACCAACACGCTGCCGATCCCGCCGGAGAAAAACTTCAAGGAATTGACCGTCCTGTCGATTGCTCCGCTGGTCGCCCGCGCGGTCCGTGAAGTCTTCGAAGACGGCTCGGTCACGAGCCTCTTCGACGGCAAGGCCTGACAGCGGGGCCTGACACAGTTTCAACCAGTCTCTAGCGGTTCCTGAGCGGAGCCGGCGACGGGTGACGGCCTGACGATGTGGCCGCCCCCTCGCCGGCTCCGTTTCCGTCTCCGGAGGCTTCCCGTCTCGGACCGGGACTGTACCTTGGCCGGCGTGGATCATCTGCCGCAGCCGTTCCAGGCCCACCCGCCTGCTACTCGTGTACAAGGCCGGACTCGCTGGCTATGGTTAATCCCACGTCCGATGGGGGTCGGGCGTTGGGGGCAGGGGAAGAAAGACGGTCTCGCCATGAAGGCTGAGAGTTTATTCAGTCATGCGCTTGTGCCCGGCCCGGACACGGTTCTGATCGGCCGGGTGGAGGTCGCAGGAGCGGTTCTTAAAGCGCTGACGGACAGGGGATCCGCGGGCGCGGTCGTCATCGCGCCCTCTGGATACGGGAAGACGCTGCTGGCACGGCATGTGGTTAAACATCTTGGGGAACACGTCCTGGTCGTCCAACTGCGCGGCACCGCGTACGCGCGCAGCCGCTCCTACGGGGCGCTGACATACTTGCTGGCCGAGTTGGATGACTCGCAGCTGGCGCACCCGATGCTGGTTCTGGACGGATTGTCACAACAACTGAGCCAGGCAGCCGGCGGCAGAGACATCGTCCTGCTGATCGACAACGCGGAGCATATCGACGGCGACTCCGCGACACTGCTCGGCCAACTGGTCACGAGGGGAGATGTACGAAGCATTATTCTCGCCCGGGATTTTTCGGCGGTTCCGCCGGCGTTCCTGAGCCTGGGCCACGACCCGCGAATGCGGCGGATCGACCTGCCTCCCCTGAACCAGTCGGAAGTTGGCGAGCTGGCTGCGACCGGGCTGGACGGACGGCTTTCACGCGAAGCGGCGCGGGTGCTGCAGGCACATTCCGGCGGGAATCCAAGGTTGGTTCCGTTGCTGGTCAGGGACTACGTATCCTCAGGTACTCTCCGGGAACGGAACGGCGTATGGGTCCACACCGGAAAACCGGTCCGGCTGGGGCCGCCCACGGTGAGCACTGTGTGCGCGACCCTGAGCGGTTTGGACGACGACGTTCTGGAGCTCGCCCGCCAACTCGCGGAGTCCGGCGGTCTTCCCCTGTCCGATCTGCAGGCGACCGGGCGCGGTGGTGCCTTGGACCAGCTTCAGTATCGCGGGATAGCCGGCATCGGCTACCATCCGGCCCCAGTGGTCAAAATCGCTGACCGGCTCATGGCAGAGGCCCTCCGCGCAACCTCGCCCGACGGCCACTATCGGTCCCGGCCACCGGCCGTGCCCCGGACGACCCGCCGCAGCCACCCGGAACCGGTCCGGAACAGCTTGGTGCCGCCGCTGGACACGGCCCGGTCCATGGTCTTTCAGGGTGAGTACGCTGGCTCGCTAGACCTGCTTCGGCGCTGTGCAGAGGATCCCTTTGTCCCGACGTGGCAGAGACTGCTCAGCCGGGCCCTGCTCTGCGAGTCCTTGGCAGTCACCGGGCGCAGTGATGATGCGCTGGCGGTTGCCGACGAGCCGTGGCCCGACCTTGCAACGCTGCCTGAAGAACGCCGTAGGGAGATCCAACAGCACCGGGCCGCAGCCTACTTGCTGTCCGGCTCCTGGTTGGACGGCGCCGGGCGTCTCCGCCAGTGCGGCCGCCGTGGTGATCCCGGCGGTACGTGGGAGGAACTCGTTGACGGCATCGTACTGGCCTCAACCGGTGATCTGCACCGTGCAGCGGGCCTGCTGCGCTCTGCCCGCGCCCAGTCGTCGGAAGCGGATCCCGACGGATTGGCACCATTGGCCGAAGCGGCCTCGGCTTACTGCCGGGCCATGCTCAATGAAACCGGCGGAGAGGCAGGAACAGAACCCCCCCGCGGCGGGGCAAGCCCCTGGCTCATCACCCGCCTGGAACGGCACTTTCGTGCCATGGCACGGGCGGCCAGCGGCGACGTCGATGGTGCGCTGCGACTGCTGCGGCAGCAGGCGGCTGCGGACCGGTCGGCGGCGGTCGGCGCCATGGAGATGATGGCGCTGGCGGCCATGGCGCGTCTGTCCGGGGTGGACGAGGATGGCCGACTGCTGGAACTTGCCACCCGGTGCCAAGGACCTTTCGCCGATGTCTGCGAAACGTACGCGAGGGGCCTCGCTTCCGGAAACGCCAGCCTGCTTCTCCAAGCGGCCGAGCAAGCGGCTAGAGCCGGTCAACTGACCTTTGCCCGCGACGTAGCCGGCCAGGCCGAGGCGGCCGCAGACAGATCGGGACGGGCCGATGTACTCCGCAGGGTCAGGCGCAAGGTTCGCACACTCCTTGAGGCCGGGACGGAATCAGGCTACGAGGCCGCCTGGCGCGGGCGCCTCACGGCGCGTGAACAGGCTGTTGCCAGGTCTGTTGCCGAGGGCCGCAGCAATCACGCTGTTGCCCGGGAACTTGGTGTCTCGACCAGAACGGTCGAAGGCCACTTGTACCAGGTGTTTTCCAAACTGCTCATTCGCAGCCGTCAAGAGTTGGCCGAGATGCTGGCTCCGGAGTCCCCTGGCCCAACCGCATGAACGTTTCCGGCTCCGGGGGCGGGCGCCGGGACCTCGTCGATGCGGTGACCGCTTGCCTCGCCGGCCAGGCAACCGGCGGAGCGGTGCTTTACGGGGACGCCGGCATAGGGAAGTCCACCGTCGCGGATGAGGTTGTCCGGAACCTTGGGGACGCGGTGCGGGTGCAGCGGGTACGAGCCGAACCAACCCTGGCACACGTGCCCTACGGTGCGCTCTTTCCTTATCTGAGGGGAGTGACCCCCGCGGAGTTGGAATCTCCGCTGGCGGTCCTGCGGACGGTGCGCTCCTCCCTTGCCAAGGGCCCCGCGGGCGAGGCCCGTCCCCTGTTGCTGATCGTCGACGATGTCCATGATCTGGACGACGCGAGCAGCCATCTGCTGGCGCAACTGGTCATGGCGCGTTCGCTCAAGATCCTTGCGCTCTGTAGAAGCTGGAGCGCGCAGCCGCGGGAGCTCCTGGAATTGTGCCAGGACGGGATCCTGGAAGCCTTCGAAGTGCGGCCGCTCACGACGGCGGAAGTCCGCAACACCCTTGAACAGATGTTCGGAGGGACGGTAGCCGGCGGGACGGTGCAGATGCTGCAGCACAAGTCTTTGGGAAATCCGCACCTCCTGAAGGCCCTGGCCGCGCACGCTGCTGCAGCGGGCAATGTGGTGCAGCACCACGGAGTGTGGCGGATGATCCAGGAACCCACTGGCCTGGATCCGGCCGCCGCTGATCTGTTCAAGGGACTGGTCACTGGGCTGGAGGCACCTCAGCGGCGTGTGGTGGACATCGCCGCCCTGGCCGGCTCCGTGCCGGCTGCAGCGGCCGGTGCCCTCTTCGACAGTATGGCGGTCCGATCCTTGGAGGAGATGGGGCTGTTGGCGGACATGCGCAGCGGAAACCTCGCCGTGCGGCTTCGGTTCCCGCCGTACGCGGACGTTATCCGATCCATGGTGCCCGCAGGATGCAGCGCGGAACTTCTCAACCAATTCCTGCACGTCATGAACCGCCTGGAACCTGCACCTGAGAGAGCCAGGGTGGAACTGGTGCGCTGGCAAGTTGACGCCGGCCGGCCGCCGTCACCCATAGAATCACTACGTGCCGCGTGTGCCGCCAATGACGAGTGTGACCATCCGTTGGCTTTGAGGCTTGCCGATGCCGGCGCAAACGGCCAGCCTGCAGCTCTGGTGGAACGAGCCCGCGCCCATTGGGGGCTGGGCGACAGATCGGAGGCCAAAGCGGCACTGGACCTGATCCATGAGAACGTGGACCGTCGGACAATCGCGGCCGCCGCGCTGCTCCGGGCGTCCCTGGTGGAGCCGGAAGCCGGGTACCGGGCCCAGCTTGAAAAGATTTCCTCCGGTTGGATGGAAGCAGCGGCGACGCAACCCTCGACGGTCCCGGGCGACGCTCCGGTCGCAGCGGCGTGCCTGGATGCAGCAACCGGTGCTTGGTTGCTGCAGGCTTATGCCGACATGTTGGAAGGAAACTTCGGAACGGCCCTCGATCGGCTGGAGAACGCCCCTGCCCCTGGATCTGAGGATGCTGAAGTTACCCGACTGCTTGCCGGTACCGTCAAGGCGCTTTGCCTGGCGGAAACCGGCCGTTTCAGGCAGGCGGCGGAAGCCGGGACAGAGGCCCTGAAGCTGGTCGCGGCAACTCCCTCGCTACGGTCCTTCTATCCCTTTGTCTTTTCCCGGAACGTGGAGTCCTTGTTGATCGCCGGCCGCTACCAGGAGGCAGAACGCGCCCTGGATGAATACAGCAGGACCGCGCCGTGCCGGCACCGTTGGTTTTCAGGTAACGAATCCGCTCTGCGAGGACTGCTTCTCTTTCGAAGGGGCCGGGTGAAGCCCGCGGTCCAGTCGTTGGCGGAAGGTATCGGCCCGCTGCGCCACGAGGATCAAGGGATGCTGCTTCCATCCGTGCTCGGAGCCGCAGCAGCCGGAGCGGCTCTGTTGGGCAACGCCGGGCAAGCCACAGACTTCCGGGTTGGCCTGCAGAAAGAAGCGGGCACCGGGAGCCGCCCGCGCCTGCTTGTAGCCTCTGCCTACGCTGCGGCAGCTGCATCAAGCCGCGCGGGCCCGCCGGGAACAGCACGCGCAAATACGGTTCTTCTACTGGACGAACTTGAAGCCTTCGCGGCAACGGCCCGTGCCGCGGGATGGGTCAGCGCAGAGAAAGAGATCCTGGAGCATCAGCTCCTGCTCGGGGACGATAGCGGGGCGGCACGTCTCGCGGAACTGTGTGCCCCGTTGGATGGGCCCGAAACCCAGGCTTTGGCGGCTGTCGCGTCCAGCAGGGCCTCATCGGATCCGGGGGGTTTGATGGCAGCAGCCGATATGGCAACGCGTGCGGGCAAAGATTTGCTCGCGGCCACGGCAACGTCCTGGGCATCGGACATCTACCAGCGGCAGGGACTTCAACGCCAGCACAACGGTGCACTGCACCAATTGCGGGTAACCCTGCGCCGACTCGACGGTGTCACGACTCCTGCAACCGAACGTGCCCGGGGGAGTGCACCGGCCCTGACCGCTCGGGAGCAACAAATTGTCCACTTGGTGCGCCGGGGCGCCAGCAACAAGCAGATCGCGGAGTCCCTGACGCTCTCTCCCCGGACCGCTGAGGGCCATCTGTACCGGATATACCGAAAACTCGGGGTCGAGAACCGCCAGCAGCTGATCCGGTACGCCGAAGTACTGGATCAGTGAGGGCCAACAGCAAGTATCTGACGCGCAGATCCAAGTACCCGCCGCGAAGCAGCAAGTAGACCATCGGTCATGCCGCGGCAGGAAACAGCCGAATTGTCGGTCCAAGTCGAGTGTCGGCTACTTGGGCATACATCGTGGCCGCTTCCTAGGCTGAAACTGTCGAAAGCTTCGGTAGAAACCAAGGGGGCGTGAGGCTCTCGACGACTATCGGTTCCGGGACAGTCCGCGGGCATGCGTCGGCGGGCTGTGACATCCATCCCGGCAACCGAATTTGGGGCACGGGCCTCGCCTGGGACACGGGCAGCATCGCGCATCCCCTTAGGAGCACTGCGCGCGCTGGTCGATCGCAGAATCCGTCTGGTGGAACGGATTGGGGACCCGGTTGAACAGATTGGGGAATCGACATGATCGCAGAACTCGACAAGGTCTCGAGGGCCTGCCACACGCATGTTCACATATGCGGCGGTCCTGCACGGTCCGGCGCAGCAGGACGGGGCACCGGAGTTGTCCAGGCCTGCAGCCCGGGACTCGGACGCTCCCCCCGCCCGGAGGAAACGTGCCCGGGGCGGCAGCCAGCGACAGCTAAGGCAGGTAAATGATGGATATCTTTACATCTCTCGAGTCGGAGGTCCGCAGTTACTGCCGGACCTGGGATACCGTTTTCGACTACGCCGCCGGGGACACGCTGCATAGCGAGGACGGCAGGGAGTATCTGGATTTCTTTTCGGGCGCAGGAGCACTCAATTACGGGCACAATAATCCGCTTCTCCTGGAGCCGCTGATTGCTTACTTGCGCTCCGGGTCGGTCATCCATTCACTCGATATGAAGACGACGGCGAAGCGGCGATTCCTGGAGACGTTCCTGGAACTAATCCTGATCCCTCGCGGTCTCGACTATAAGGTCATGTTCACCGGCCCCACCGGGACGAACAGCGTCGAAGCGGCGCTGAAGCTGGCGCGCAAGGTTACCGGCCGGCACCAAGTGCTGAGCTTCACCAATGCGTTTCACGGGATGACCCTTGGCGCACTGGCGGTAACGGGCAATTCACTAAAACGCCAAGGCGCAGGAGTTCCGCTCAATAACGCCTCCAGCTTCCCTTATGACGGCTACTTCGACCAGCCGGCGGAAGATTTCCTGTGGCTGCAGCATGCGTTGGAGGACAGCGGGTCCGGACTGGACAAACCCGCCGCGGTCATAGTGGAGACGGTTCAGGGCGAGGGAGGGCTCAGAGCGGCCAGTGGAAGTTGGCTGCGGCGACTCTCCGATATCTGTCACCAGCACGGCATGCTTCTTATCGTCGATGATGTCCAGGCCGGGTGTGGACGTACGGGCACGTTCTTCAGCTTTGAGGAAGCAGGTGTCCAACCCGATATTGTCTGCCTGTCGAAATCACTGTCCGGTTTCGGACTGCCGCTTGCCGTCATGTTGTTAAAACCCGAACTGGACATCTGGAAGCCGGGGGAGCACAACGGTACCTTCCGCGGCCATAACCCGGCCTTCGTGACCGGGACCGCGGCCCTGGAACACTTCTGGAACGGTCGGGGATTCGAACGAGACATCGCGGCACGGTCCGCACAGCTGCATGCAGCTCTGGCAACGATGGCGGCCGGCATTGAAGGCGCCCTTGTCCGCGGTCGGGGGCTCTTGGCCGGCGTGTATTTCCCGGACCGGACAATGGCACGAAAAGTTGCCGCCGAATCCTTCGCCCGTGGCTTGCTGGTAGAAACCTCCGGGCCGGAGGGAGAAGTACTCAAAGCCATGCCTGCATTGACTATCAGCGCGGAAAACTTGACCCGCGGGCTTGACCTGCTTGCAGAGGCTGTCCGATCGGTTGCCGGTGAATGGCTTGACGAAACGCCGGGCAGCCGCGGTGGGGACGTCCTCAGGCCGCGGGCGTCCAGTTCGGGGCTGCTGCGCGCAGTGAGCACGCCGAGCCGAGCACACATTGGCAAATAGGCGGTTAGCTCTGGACGGGCGCAGCAGGGCAATCCGGAGTGTTGGCGGGGCAGCGACCGCACCCGAGGTGCAGCGGCAGCCCAGCAAGTTTGGGGGTCAGGGTGAAAAACTTTAAGCGCATAGATGAGGCCATGGATGAAGCTGCTGTCCGCATGGCACAGGACTCATTCGAGCTGCCGCGCAGCGCCTCGAGGCTCGGCGAGCCACTGCCGTGGGGCGAACGAGCGGAGGCGGCGGGCACGGCTGGACGCTCAACGAACATCATCGTGCAGAAGTTCGGTGGCTCGTCGGTGGCGAATGCCGACGGCATTCGTCGCGCCGCTCACCGAGTGGCTGAGACACAGGCGTCTGGATATCAAGTCGTTGCGGTGGTTTCCGCCATGGGCGACACCACCGACGAGTTGTTGGATCTCGCGGCTAGTGTTTCGCCGCATCCCCCTGCCCGCGAACTCGACACCCTGCTGACGACCGGCGAACTCGTTTCGGCGGCCTTGCTGGCGATCGCCTTGGCCGATCTGGGCGTCGATGTCCGGACCTTCACAGGCAGCGAGGCGGGCCTCATCACCGACGACTGCCACGGCAAAGCTCACATTATCGATGTCGATCCGCGCCAAGTCCGTGCCTGCTTGAAGAACGGTCAGGTCGCCGTCGTGGCAGGGTTTCAGGGCAAAAGCCTTAAAGGGAAGACGGTCACCACTCTGGGGAGGGGTGGTTCGGACTTGACCGCCGTCGCACTCGCCGCAGCACTCGGCGCAGGCGTCTGCGAGATCTATACGGATGTCGACGGTATTTATACGGCAGATCCGCGGATCGTTCCCAACGCGCGCAAGATCGATGTACTCGCCAGCGAGGAAATGCTCGAGTTCGCAGCCGCGGGGGCAAAAGTTCTCCACCTCCGATGCATCGAATACGCTCGCCGCTTCGGTATTCCGATCCATGTCCGTTCTTCGTTCGTGCAAAAGCGGGGCACCATGATCCTGCCCAGTCTCGATCAACCCCGTTCGGATGCGCACGCAGGCGAAAAGACTCTGGTTTCGGGCGTGGCAAGCGTCAACTCCGCCGCACAAGTCACCATCGCCGGAATCCCGGCCTGCTCGAGGACTGCCGCGCGACTCCTTCAGGAGCTCGCCGCATCGGGGCTGAACATCGAAATGATCGCGCAGAATTCGCGGGACCCGGGGACCGGAATCGCCGACATCACCTTCACCCTCCCATCTACGGAGGCGTCGGCAGCCATAGCGGCCCTGGACGCGGCCCGGAGCCGCATCGGATTTGAAGCCCTGTATCACAAGGGAGAAGTGGGCAAGGTCTTGCTCACCGGACTGGGGATGCGCTCTTCGCCCACCACCCTCAGCACTTTCTTCAGAGCACTTTCGGACGCCGGGATCAGTCCGGAGATGATCTCGATTTCCGAGCTGTGCATTGCGGCCGTGGCACGGGCCGATGAGCTTGCCGATGCTGTCCGCGCTCTGCAGGACGCCTTTGGTCTCACGCCGCCGGACAAGGAAGCGGCGGACGACCGTACGCCGGACACGGAAGCGGCGGGCGACCAAACGCCGGACACGCTTCCGCAGTTCGAGGTTCAAGCGCTCGCCGCTAGCCGGCCGGGATCTTCCGCATGACGTCTGACTGGGGAGGAAGGAGCAGCTTAGGCAATGTGCCGAGCCGGCACAAGGACATCAGCTTTCTGCGCCACGCGAGCAGGGACTGACCCCAGTGACCCATACACCCAAATGCAGTGCAGAAACGGGAGGTACCAATGGCGCCAGCCGAGAACTCGTACCTTGGATCAGAGGACACCACCATGCTGGTCAGGCAGTCCCACGCGCGGACGCCGGCCGGCGCTCATAAAGCGGCGTCCAAAGAATTAGTCGCGCTGGCGGCGCCAACGGACCCCGCCCCGTCAGGAGCCAGCGAACGCACCGGCAGCACAATCCCTCCCGCCTCCGGCGTGTACTCAGGGGGGCCTGCACCGATTCCTCGCACGTTGCTGGACATCCTCTTTCGCTCCGTGGACGAGTACCCGGACGCGCTGGCGTTGGATGACGGCACCACCTCATTGAATTACCTGGCGCTGCTGGAGCGGATCGAGTCCCTGGCCCTGAACCTGCGCGAACGCGGGATCGGTGCCGGAGACCGGGTCGGCATCCTGATGGCCCTTGGTACGGTCGACCTCTACATCGCAGTGCTGGCCGTACTCGTTCGCGGAGCGGCATGCGTCCCTGTCGATCCTGACGAGCTCGGTGACCGAGCCGCTTTGGTATGGGAAGCGGCCGAAGTATGCGCGGTAGTCGGACCCGGGCTTCGGGTCCGTCCCGTCATCGGAGCGCCCGCCCACGGAGAGGCTCGCCCGCCCACCGCCGACGACGATGCATGGATCATCGTCAGCTCAGGCTCGACCGGCCAATACAAGTCAATCGCAGTGTCGCACCGGTCGGCGGCCGCCTTTGTGGACGCTGAAGCGTCGGTCTTCTGCGCCGAGGACCCGCTCGGGCCCCGCGATCGTGTGCTGACCGGTCTCTTCGGCAGGTCCGGCCTGTGCCACGAAATGTGGCTGGCGTGGCGGCACGGCGCCTGCTTGGTGCCGGCACCTCCCGAGGTCATCCGCTCAGGCGAAAACCTGGGCCCGTGGCTGGTGCAACGGGGTATCACCGTGGTCCCAACGGCGTCTGCCCTCGCTGCACTATGGCAGGCGGAATCGCTGCAAGACGTCCGGTTGCTGATCTTCGGCGAGGAATGCCCACCGCATCTTGCGCCGCGGCTGGCCGCCCCCGGCAGGGAAGTATGGCACACGTACCGTCCCATCGAGGCCATCGTCGCCTGTGCTCCAGCCCATGAGTCGACTCCGGCGGGCATCGGCCGGCCGCTGCCCGGCTGGCAACTGGCCGTAGTGGACAGGAACGACCAGCCTGTCGCCTGGGGCGAAGAAGGAGAACTGGTCATCGGCGGGGTTGGCTTAGGCCGCTGCCTCGATCCAGGCGAAGACGTCGAGAAATATGCTCCCCTGGGCGCCCTCGGCTGGCCCCGAGCCTACCGCACTGGGGATTTTGTTCGCGCCGATCCTGAAGGCCCGGTGTTTGTCGGTCGGGCCGGCGGGCAGGCAGAACCCGCAGGGCGAAGAGTCGAATTGAGCGAGACGGAGCTCATCGCAGCACCGTACGAGGTGCGCTCGGGCGGTCCGGCAACCGCAACCGACGTAGTTCACGAGCCGATGACGATCGCGGTAGACCTGCTGCTGCAGTCCCCGCACCGCCAAGAGGTGCGGTGGTCTCCGGGCGAGCGCCTGGAGGAGCTCTTCGAGAGCCGATGCGACTTGTTGCGCCGCGAAGGCCGGGCAGGCCAGTTGGCGGTCGACTCCGCGGACTCGAGGTTGACCTACGATCAGCTCGACGCGCGGGCCAATCAGCTGGCCCGGCATTTGCTCGACGACGGAGCCCAGGCCGGCGATCGCATTGCGCTGTTGTTCGACCACGCCGTGTGGGCCTATGTCTCAATACTGGCGGTGCTGAAGATCCGGGCGGCGTATGTGCCGCTGGACGCGGGATTTCCGCCGGACCGGATGGGTTACATCATGGAGGACTCCGGGGCCAGCCGCGTGCTGACCTTGAGCCACCTGGCCAGTCTGTTGCCGGAGGACTGCCCGCGCGCCCTGAGTTTGGACACGGCCGCCGCGGACATTGCAGCCATGTCCGGCTCCCGGCTCGCAGACAGCGAGAAGCCCGCCCCTGTCGAGAACCTGGCCTACGTCATCTACACTTCGGGCTCCACGGGCCGTCCCAAAGGGGTGGCCATCGAACACTCCAGCATTTGCAACTTCGTCCGGGTCGCCGCCGAGGTCTACGGATATCAGGGCGACGACCGCGTCTATCAGGGACTGACGATCGCCTTCGACTTTTCTGTCGAGGAGATGTGGGTGCCGTGGATGGTCGGGGCGACGTTGGTGCCCAAGCCGAGTTCGAAGAGCGTGCTCGGGGTCGACCTGGAACGGTTTCTGCTCGACAACCGTATTACCGCGATGTGTTGTGTACCCACCCTGTTGGCCACACTGGAGCACGAACTCCCTGACCTGCGTTTTCTGCTGGTCTCGGGTGAGGCGTGCCCGCGCGATCTGGCCGAGCGTTGGTACCGGCCCGGCCGCAGATTCCTCAATGTCTACGGGCCCACCGAAGCGACCGTGACCGCCACGTGGGACGTTCTGCATCCCGACAAGCCGATCACCCTCGGCCAGCCGCTGCCGACCTACACGATCATGATCCTGGATCCCGACGAGCCGCGTGCCCTGCCACGGGGAGAGACAGGCGAGATCGGCATCGCCGGGATCGGGCTTGCGGTGGGTTATGTGAATCATCCCGAGAAGACTAATGCGGTCTTTATCCCCGACTTCATGGGCATTTCGAATAACCCATCGGGACGCATCTACCGCAGCGGCGACCTTGGGCGGATCAACGACGACGGGCTGATCGAGTACTACGGCCGAATCGATACCCAGGTCAAAATCCGCGGGTACCGGATCGAGCTGTCAGAGATTGAATCGGTGCTTCTGCAAATCCCCGGGATCGCGCAGGCAGTCGTCGAGACCCATGAGTCGGCACCGGGGATGACAGAGCTTGCCGCGTTCTATACGTTGCGCCAAGGGGTCTCCGAACTCGCGCCCGAGGAGATCAGGGAAGAGCTCCGCGACCGGCTGCCGGGCTACATGATCCCGGCCTTCTATGAGCAGCTTGAGACCATGCCGATGCTGCCCAGCGACAAGGCCGACCGGAAAAACCTGCCGACACCCAGCAACCGGGTGAGCGCTTCAGCCGAGGGCGAGTACTGCGAACCGGCGACGGACGCCGAGGCGGCTCTCGCCGAGCAGCTTGCTGCCGTGTTGGGATTGGAGCGCGTCTCCGTCGAGGCTCACATGTTCGAGAATCTCGGGGCCAACTCCCTGATAGTTGCGCGATTCTCCGCCGCGCTGCGCACGAACACCGACCTGCCGCCGGTTGATCTGCAGGTCATCTACGAGCATCCGACGATCCGAGAGCTCGCCGCTGCACTTACTTCCCCGACAGCCCCCCACGCTTGGGCAGCACAGGAACCGCACCCCAGGCCCAAACGAGGGCGGGCCGGCACTTTCGACGTCGTGCTCTGCGGTGCCCTGCAAGCCGCACTCGCCATCGGCTACTCCTACACCTTCCTCACGGCGATCACGGCCGGCTTCACCTGGGTCATTGCAGGGGAGGGCGTCCTGGAGACCTGGGGGCGATCGGTCGTCGTCGGATTCAGCTTCTTTCTGGCCCTCAGCATCGTGCCGATCCTGCTGAAATGGCTGCTCCTCGGACGATGGAAAGAGCAGAACATCCGCATCTGGTCCCTGGCCTACGTCAAGTTCTGGTTTGTCCGGGCGCTGGTCAGACTCAACCCGTTGGCCTTCTTCGTCGGGACCCCCATCCTTCCCTTCTACCTGCGGTTGCTGGGAGCCAAGATCGGATCCAACGTCACCATCCTCACCCCCATCACTCCGGTATGCACCGACCTCTTGACGATCGGCAGCGGGACGGTGATCAACAGGGATGCGTTTTACCTGTGCTACCGGGCCCACGACGGGTGGATCCAGACCGGCCGGGTCACGCTTGGCCAGGACGTCCTGGTGAGCGAGAGGTGCGTGCTGGACATCAACTCCACGATGGGCGACGGAGCTCAATTGGGTCACTCGTCGTCCTTGCAGCGGCTGCAATCCGTACCCGCCGGCGAAAGCTGGCACGGGTCCCCTGCGGTGCCGACCAACGTGAACTACCGGTTCGTCGAGCCGCTGCCGTGCAGCCGGCGGCGGCGGGTCACCTTCAGCGTGCTCCTCCTGCTCAACAACACTGTCCTGTTCGGCCCGTTGCTTCTACTGGCCATTGCGCTGCTCCTGCCGGCCTACGGGGAAACCGGCCATATGGACCACACAAACCCGGGCTTCTACGCGGATCTGGTATTCGCTTCATTCGTCGTGCTGTTTGGTGGCATGTTCCTCGGTCTGGCCGCAATGTTCACGGTTCCCCGGCTGCTCAACCTCCTCATTAAACCGGGGCAGGTTTATCCGATGTACGGGCTGCGCTACGCCGCCCACCGGCTCATCTTCCGGCTGACCAACGTCTTCCAGTTCATGCACATCACCGGGGACAGCTCCCTGGCTGTGCACTACCTTCGTCTGCTGGGTTACAAGCAGCCAAATGTTGAGCAGACAGGATCGAATTTCGGGACGGAACTCGACCATGACAACCCTTACCTGACTACCGTCGGATCCGGAACGATGATCTCCGACGGCGTGTCGATCAGTAACGCCAACTACTCAGGTACGTCCTTCAGCGTCTCCGAGGTGAAAATCGGGGCGAAGAACTTCTTCGGCAACGACATTCCGTATCCGTCCCGCGCCCGTGTCGGCGACAACGTTCTCTTCGGCAGTAAAGTCATGATTCCCATCCATGGCGAGGTTCGGGAAAACGTCGGCCTGCTCGGATCACCGGCGTTCGAGATTCCCCGGTCGGTCAATCGCGACCTCAAAACGGACCGGCGGGAAGAAATGATCCGTCGGCTGCCGGCCAAGAACCGGCACAATGCCGTCTCCCTTGGGCTGTACCTGGCGAGCCGGTGGGTCCTCATCCTCGCCGGCATGCTGGCCTTTTCACTCGCCCTCATACTCTTCCCGGGCGTTCCGGGACTCGGGCTGTACCTGGGCACCGTCAGCTTCGGCGCCTTCATGATCGCCTTCTTCATCGTGCTCGAGCGTGCCGCCCAAGGATTCAAAGCCATGGTCCCGACCGTTTGCTCCATCTACGACGTCAGATTCTGGCGGCACGAACGGTTCTGGAAGTTCATCACGTATCCGCTGTATTTCTTTGACGGCACCCCGTTCAAGCCCCTGTTCTGGCGCCTGCAGGGCGTGCGGATGGGTAAGCGTGTCTTTGACGACGGCTGCGTCATCCCGGAGAAGACGCTGGTGACCATCGGTGACGACGCGACTCTCAATAACTCCAGCGTCGTCCAGTGCCACTCCATGGAGGACGGCGTCTTCAAACTCGACGCGATCGCCCTCGGCCGGGGAGTCACCTTGGGCGTCGGGTCCTACCTGCTCTACGACGTCGTCATGGGCGACGGCTCGGTCCTGGAGGCCGATTCCCTCCTGATGAAGGGTAGCCAAGTGCCGGAGGGCGCGCGGTACGGCGGCAACCCCGCACGAGAGATCGTTTAGACAGCGAAAGAGAAGGACGAACATGAGCCGTATTCCGGACAGGCAGGGACGCGACCCCGGCCCCGCAGACGCTAAATCGATGCAGAAGCGGAGCCGATTGGTCGGCATCGACGCGGCCCGTGGCCTCGCCCTCATCGGGATGATCGCCATTCACATTTTGCCGGACGCGAACCAGGACACCGGCGAGCCCACTTTGGCGTGGATCTTGTTCGCCGGTGACTCCGCTGCGCTGTTCGCCCTCCTTGCCGGAGTGGGTTTGGCCCTGTCCTCCGGGGGGAACAGACCGCACACGGGGCCGAGGATGGCCGGGGACCGACTGGGACTGGCCGTTCGGGCCGTCCTGATCGGAGCCATAGCCCTGGCGATCGCGCCCTTCTTGCAGCAGGAGGATCCTCCTGCCAACGGCATCTTGATCTACTATTCGGTATTCTTCTTGCTCGCCATTCCTTTCTTGCATCTGCGGCCCAGAACCTTGTTCATCAGCGCGGCCGTCTTCGGCATCGTCTCGCCGATCCTCCTGCAGAAGCTGGATCCATTCCTCCCGACATCGTCGACGTTCAACCCCGCCGTCGGGCATTTCTTCTTCGAACCCGCCGGCGTGGTCTCGGATTTACTGCTGACCGGCTCATATCCGGCGCTGGCCTACATGTGTTACATCCTGACCGGCCTTGGCATCGGACGGCTGGACCTGCGAAGGCCCAGGGTGCAGGGATATATCGCCGGTATCGGTGCAGGCCTGGCGATCTTGTCCAACGCGGCCTCCGCCATCCTGCTGTACGCCATGGGAGGCTTCGAGCAATTGGTGGCCACCAGCGGGATGACGGGGGAAGAGTTGGACAACGGCCTTATCTTCGGGCCAGGGATCATTCCGGACACCTCCGCGTGGTGGCTGGCGATCGCGACGCCGCACTCGAACATGCCCCTGGCCATCGCCAGCAGTCTGGGGCTCGGTCTGTTGGCGGTCGGTGTGTTCCTCCTGATCGAAGGGGCGGCCGCACGCTTGCTGACGCCGCTTGCCGCAATGGGCTCGATGACCCTGACCCTTTACTCCGCACACCTGCTCGCGCTGAGCCCTGAGCTGCACTACGAGGCACCCTTCCTGTGGTTCATCGTGCATTTGACGGTCGCCCTCGCCTTCGCCCTGATCTGGAGACGGTGGATGGGACAAGGCCCATTGGAGAGACCGGTCGCCGCGGGCGCCAAGAACTTCCGGCAAATCGTGGACGACGGATCATCGTCCCCCACGGCTGCTTCAGGAACGGCTTCCCGCTGATTCGGGACCTCCTGGCCCCCGGGGGGGAATGCTTTGGGCTGCACCGACCATTAGGTAGCCGATTGCTTTTCGGGCCCCGGTTCACTCTGGGGCCCCGTTCATCCCCGCTCATTCTGCCGACTCTAAACCTGCCGTCGGACATTGCCCGGCCCCCGGAGCCGGCAGCTAGAATGCTGTGGTGATGTTGCACTCATGAGGACGACATGAAACTCCACTGGCCCAGGCGCCGGAGATCCCTTGTCCTCGTCGCGGCGCTCGGGCTGGTTGCTCTCCTGGCCGCGCTTGTCCTGGCTTCTGTGCGGGCGGAGCGACCCGGGCCGCAGGCGCAGGCTTCCACAGCGTACGAGCACCTAAAAGAGTTTCAAGCACTCGCCGATGATCACGGCGATCGAGCTATTGGCACCGACGGATATGAGGCAGCGGCTCAGTACGTAGAACGGGAACTCGAGAGTGCGGGTTATCAAAGCACGCGCCAGTACTTTACGTTCGAAACACGTGGCGAAAGCTACGAGTCTTTCAACATCATTGCCGAGACGGCCGGCGGCAGTGACGACAACGTGATAATGCTGGGCGCCCACCTCGACGGGGTGCGGAACAGTCCGGCGATCAATGACAACGCCTCCGGTGCGGCGGCCCTGCTGGAGGCCGCGCAAGAACTCAGCCAACGGGGTGAACCAAATAATAAGGTGCGCTTCGCATGGTGGGGGGCGGAAGAGTTTCCGGAGGCGTTCGGCTCCAAGCATTATGTCGAAGATCTGGCAGAGCACGACAGCGGCGAACTTGACCACATCGCCGCCTATCTGAACATCGACATGGTAGCCTCGCCCAACTACGTCATCGCGGTCTACGACCCACAGAAATCCGACGACGACTCCGAGTGGGAGGTGCCCGACGGGTCGGAGGAGATCATGCAGTTCTTCACCGACTACTTCGACTCCCGTGCCCAGCCCTGGGTACCAACGGAATGGAACTTCTATTCCGATCAAGTGGCGTTTATCGAGGAAAATATTGCTGTGGGCGGCCTCTTCACCGGCAGCGACGAGAGAAAAACCGCCCGGGAGAGCATCCTTTTCGGTGGCGCACCAGGGCAGCCACGAGACCCGAACTACCACAAATCGGGCGATGACATTGGCAACGTCGATCTGGAGGCGCTGGGCATTATGACCGACGCGATCACCCATGCCGCCACCAGCCTGGCTGAAGACAGCAGCGCGCTGGAGTAAGCGCGTGCAGGATTCGGGCCAGCGCCTCGACCCTGATAAACTTCTGGCATTGCCTAGGCGAGGGAGAGCCGGAACCGGTTCTCCGTTATCGACGGTGGCTAGCAGCTTCGTTCTCTGCACTGGTATCGGTGCGGCGGGTCGGTCTCTAGGCACCCGCCTCAAAACCACCCAGCACAAGGAGAACATTATGTCCGACCAGAAGCTTGCAGCTGAAGTCCGCAGCGAATTCGGCAAGGGCGCCGCGCGCCGGGCCCGCCGCAACGCCCAGATCCCCGCCGTTATTTACGGTCACGGGGCAGAGCCGCTGCACGTGCTGCTTCCGCAGAAGGCCACGACGCTGGCGCTGCGTACCTCCAACGCGCTGCTGACCCTGGACATTGACGGGGACGAGCACCTGGCCCTGGCCAAGGACATCCAGCGCGATCCGATCGCCCAGATCATCGAGCACGTTGACCTGCTCACCGTGCGCAAGGGCGAGAAGGTTCACGTCGACGTCAACATCCATGTCGAGGGCGAAGTTGCCCCGGGCGCCATCTTGGATCTGGAAGAGTTCACCGTTCTGGTCGAGGCCGATGCGACCGCTCTGCCGGAAGCGCTGACCATCAACGTTGAGGGCCGTGAGGTTGGCGAGCACGTTCACGCCACCGACATTCAGCTGCCTGCCGGCGTCAGCCTGCTGATCCCCGAGGACACCGTCATCGCCGCGGTTTCCGCTCCGACCGTGGCCGAGCCTGAAGCCGCTGAAGGCGAAGCCGCCGAGCCGGCTGCCGAGACCCCGGCCGAGTAACAACACGGCCTCAAAGCCCCCGGCGACGCGCGTGCGCATTCGCCGGGGGCTTTGGTCTATCCCTAGGATGATCTTGAATCCTTCGCATCTACCGTCCGAGGAGCACCCGTCTACGTGAGCACCGACACCTGGCTGATAATCGGTTTGGGGAACCCGGGCCCCGGCTACAGCGGCAATCGGCACAACGTCGGCCAGATGGCCCTCGACGAGCTGGCCGGCAGGGTCGGCGGTTCGTTCAAGTCGCACAAGGCGCACGCACAGGTTTTGGAAGGGCGCCTGGGAATTGGCGGGCCCAGGGTTGTGCTCGCCAAGCCACTGACGTTCATGAATCTGTCCGGGGGACCGACGTCGGCGCTGTGCCGGTTTTTCTCAATCGAACCGGACCACGTGGTCGCCTTGCACGACGAGATCGACATCCCCTTCAATACGATCAAACTCAAGATCGGCGGGGGAGAGGGCGGGCACAACGGACTCCGCGACATGTCCAAGGCGCTGGCGACCAAGGATTACTACAGGATTCGCATAGGCGTTGGCCGCCCGCCGGGCCGGATGGATACGGCGGACTACGTGCTGCGCGATTTCTCGACGGCGGAAAAGAAAGACCTTCCCTTCCTTTTGGACGATGCAGCAGACGCGGTGGAACTGCTCCTGTCCGAAGGGCTTCTCGCCGCGCAGCAAAAGTATCACGCCAACGCCAAGCAGGGGTGAGTGTCAGGAAGACCGCAGGGGTATCCCGCGGGTCATGGGCGCGGCGACCTAACGCAAGAACGAGTGGTGACTACTCGTGTCAGGTCCCCCTCGGCTCTTTACGCTGAGAAGGTGTTGTTGCGCCGTCAAGGCGGAGTCGCAATACCGTGCGCGTGGAGCTGAAGGGCCCGGGCGCATCCAGCCGACCGGCGGGGTTGGCGAAAGCCAGAGGAACCGCGAAGGCGGAACCTTCCCCCCAGGCCCCGTCGGTCTCTGCTGGATAACGAAGAAATTCGGGCTCGGGAAGAAAGACGGTCCAATGCGGAAGCAACAGGGATCGTCGTAGCGGACGGTCAACTGAGTCGCCGCCTAACGCAGGTCCGCGATATAGGGCTGGGCGCCGGCGCAAGGCGTCACACAACCGTGGATTGGCACGCCCGCACCAACCGTGCATAAAATCGTTTCAGCCTGAGTGGCTCCCTGAGCGGGGCCGACGATGGGCGGCCTGAAGAGACCGGGCCACCCCCATCCCATCGTCGGCCCCTTTTTCATGGCCATTCCGATGCAGGCGTGCCGCGGGCAAACCTCGGGTTGCGCTGCGTCGGGGGCATTTAACGCAGCGCAACCCTTCGGTCAGGGATTCTGCCCGCCTGCGCAGGGCGGGCTCGTCCCCGTCTAGCGGGACTACGGCGGTTCCGGCTCGATCGATCCGGACTGCCGCAGGCCTAGTTTCGAACGACGCGGGGAGCTTTTAACCCCGCGTGCGTGTGGACTTCCCTCTGCCGCAGCGCCAGAAGCTGCCGGATACGGCGAAGCGCAATAGGCCCGGTGGGTGTCTGTTCCAGTTGTTCGACTGCCGCGCCGAGCCGTTCGGCAGCCTCGGCTGCCAAAGAAACGCGCGGCGGCGTACGAACAGACGAGGGGTCGAGCAGCGCCCTCTCGAGTTCGGCGGCCAATGACTGCTGGTCCTGCACGAGGATCGCGTCCCCGTGCTGCGCCATCGTCTCGGTAAACGCAATCTGGTGCCCGTCGACGACCTCCCGCAGTTCCGGCCGCCGGGGCACCGCGATCGGCAGATGGCCGGCCTCACGGGCATCGAGGATGGAGCCTGGCCCACCCTGGACGACGACGACGGTGGCAGTTCGATACAGTGCCAGCAAGTCCTCGCGCGGCATCCTGGTGACCCCGTCGGCGTGCCGGGGGGCACGGCTGGCACCGTGCTGCACCAGGCACGACGGTGGGTCGGGCATACCGGCCAGCCACTCGTCGATCCAGTCGACCAAGCGGTCGAACGTGTGATGGTCGGTCCCCAAAGACACCACGACCCGCGGAGCGGGATGCGCGTTGTTCACAGTACCGGTCCGATATTCACGGCTTCGGGGTAGAAGCGCCGCTGTTCTTCCCACTGGATGCAGAAGACCTCGGATAACGGGTAGCACAGGCGGCCGCTCAGGGTCGGCATGGTAATCCGATCGAAGCACTCTATATACACCGTGTGGATGCCGAGCAGGCGGGCGACCAGAAAGAACGGGACACTCACGCCGGCGCCAACGGAAACCACGACATCCGGACGCTCCCGGCGGAGCGTCGGCCAGGCCAAAAGCAGGTTCCTGATGGCATTACGGACATTCCGAGTGGTCGGATAAAAGCACCACGTAACCTTTTCGTCCCGCAGCGCAGCCTCGACCTCGGGCCGCTGAAATGTCACCCAACTCCGGGTGTGCTGGCTCCACCACTTATCCAACGGCAGCAGTTGGGCCAAGTGCCCGCCGGCCGACGTGACGAACATGATTTTCATGCGTGATCCTCCCCCTACCGCGATGCGCCCCAAGGCACCCCGGATCACCGACCTCTCCGGTGATGGAAGCGAGCCTATTGACACGTGCCGGCGGTTTCACGAGTGGTGCTTACCGGGATCCCGGGGCTGCACCGGTCGTGACCCCTGCCGCTACCGGGCTTGCCGGAGAATGCGCGCGAAGATCCAGAATGCTTTCCCGGAGCAGAACAGGAGAACACTCGGCTTTGCGGTGACGGGTACGGGCATTACCTGACCATGGCGCACAATTGCTACCTGCATGTTGCGCACTAGGAGACACCCCCTCCATAGACGCGGCGCGGAATCGGCTTTAGACTGTGGACCTCACCGGTTGGGGACCGGGCCTTGCGGACCTTGGGGGAACGCAGCCCGTGGCCGGTGCGAACGCGTGGCCGATGCCAATGCACGGCCGCGTCTGAGCGACTTTGGGGGGAGACGCTGATGACTGCTGTTTTTAATGGGCCGTTTAATGGTCCGCTTGCCGACTCTATTTCACCCGGCCGCCGCCGTCTGGCAGAGGACATCTTCGCGGCACTGCAACAAGGCCAGCAGGGGGTGCTGGTGATTGGTGCCGCCGGCATGGGGAAGTCCACCATCGCCCAGCAGGTGCTGAAGTGGTTCGGCCCGGAAACACACGTCGAATTTGTCCGGGGAAGCCAAGCCTCGTCCCGCATCAGCTACGCCCCGTTGGGAATCCTGCTCGGGGGAGTGGGCGACGACGGACTGGAGCACCCGGCGCTCGTCCTCGAGGGAATCGCTGCTACGCTGCTGAACCGTGCCAAGGGCAAACGGATTGTCCTGTTCGTGGACAACGCCGAGAATCTCGACGCGTTCACCTCCGCTGCCTTGGCCCAATTGGCGCGCGCCGGAGTCGTTACACTTTTTGTGGCCAGCCAGGACGTTGCGGCCGGCGACCGCGCCTTTATGCAGCTGTGGATCGAGGGAGACCTCCGCCGGTTCGACGTGGCTCCGCTGGATCCGGCAGACAGTGAGGCGCTGCTGACCGAAATTCTCGGGGGCAACATATCTTCCGTCGCTGCACGGTCGCTGTGGCGGAACACCGGTGGAAATCCGCGCTACCTGCGGGTTCTGGCCCGAGACCAGGTGGCAGCACGGACTTTGGTTGAGCAGGGCGGGACGTGGGTGTTGGCGCAGCCGCTCGTCTTCACGGGAGACATTGCAGAGGTGATGCGGCCGCGGTTGCTGCAACTGCCTCCCGGGCATCGGCGCCTCGTCGAGCAACTGGCGCTGGCGGGCGGCGTCACGCTCTCGGCTCTTCAGCGGTTGGCCGACCCGCTGACTCTGGAACACTTGGAGGCCCGCGGTACCATCACGGTCGACCTGGGCGCCGACCCGCTGGTGCGGGTGGGCGGTCACTTCCTGGGCGGAGTCGTCAAGAGCATGCTCACGCCCGGCCGGACGCGTGCACTGTGGGATGAGGTCGCGCACGTGCTGCACCCCGCGGAAGTGCCGGAGCGCTACCTGCCGGATCTCGGCATCTGGGCGTTGGAGGGGGGCGCCGCGCTGAACCCGGAAGAGACCCTGCGGGCTGCTGCCGCCGCCAACGACCAGCTGGAGCCGGGACGCGCGCTGCAGTTGGTCCGGGCGCTGGGCCGGCAACACCGCTGCGCGGCCGGCCTCCGGGAAGAAGCCCGGGCACTGCTGTTGCTGGGAAAGCCGAGCCAGGCCGCAGACCTGCTGGCGGCCCACCTCCCGGAGGACGGCAAGGACCCCATGGCTGCCCTGGTCGCGCTGGCCGGCGAGCGTCTCGCCGTTTCGCGGGCCACGGGCGGAACCATCGACCCCTGCTTGGAGGAGCTGAGAAACCTGCGCGCAAGGCTCGCCGCAGAACTGCAAGCGGTGACGGAGACCAATGAAGGGCACGTTCTCGGTGATGCAGCCCGTGCGAAGGACATACTGGAAACCACGATCGATGAAACCCTGCTGATCGAAGCAGACCAGGCCGCTTTCGACGGCCGGTACGGGCAAGTCTCCAAGCTGGTCAAGCTGCTGCGCGACGACTGGGACAAACCGCCGCAGACCAGGCTCCGCGCCGGAGCCCTTCTCTGCGAAGCATGGGCGGTCATGGGCCGGCAAACGGAAGCGCATAACCTGGGAAACATGCTGCTCGCGGAGCTGGCGGATCGGCGCCTGCCCAAGGTGCTGCGTGACTTCGTGGAAACCCGGATTTTCACGTCCCTCATCGTGGCAGGGCGGCTTGATTCATGCCTTGGCTATTGCGAAACCTTCGCGGCGCAGGCGGGGACATTCCTGTGCAGCGACGGGAGCGAGCTGGCCTTGGGACTCGTCCACGCACGCGCCGGTCGGGCGGAAAAGGCCCTTGCTGCCTTGCTACCGGCCATCAGCCAGCTGAGAGTGGCCGGCAACAGCGGCGGCGTCGGCCTTGCCAACGCGGCGGCCGCCTACTCCTACTCCCTGCTGTCGGATGAGAAGAATGCCCGCCGCCACCTGGCCGCAGCCGCTTCTTCACCGGGACGTCCCCGCCGGGTGACGGCCCGGGCCACGGAATACTTCAGCATCCTTGCGTCCCAGCGGCTGCGGCGGGATGACGACGCAGCAGCGGCGCTGGATCAGACGGGCGCCGAAGAACTGGCCGCCGGCAATTCCGGTGCGGCCATGATTTTTCATGCTGCCGCAGCGCGGGTGGGCGGCAGGTCCTATGCCCGCCAGCTGCAGGCATCGGCTGCCGCCTGCGACGGCGAAACCGCACGGCTCTGCCATGAGTACAGCCAGGGTCTGATGTCCCAAGACCCCGTGATCCTGCTTGAAGCAGCCGAAAGTGCAGCGGCGCTGGGCGACGTCCTGTTCAGCTACGACGCTGCGCGAGCCGCCCAGAGCGCTGCGGTCACAGGAGGCGACCGCGCAGCGGCCCGTAAGGCGCGCGCCTTGGAAAACGCGGGCTATCGCATGCTCCGGGACAACAGCACCATCGTTGCCATGCTGGAGTCTCTGAGTCCCTTCGAACTGACCTTGGCGCAACTGGCCGCGCAAGGCAGCAGCAGCGCAGCGCTGGGCCGGAGGCTGCATCTGTCGCCACGGACCGTTGATTGGCACTTGGGCAAGATGTTCGCCCGGCTCCATGTCTCGGGCCGCGCCGATTTGCGCGAACTGCTGGGAGCGGCGGGGTCGGCGTCATGACTGATACAGGTCAAGGACGCAGGCTGGTGGGGCGGGACGCCGATGTCATGGCTGCCACCGAGAACATCCGCAATGGCAACGGGGCATGGATCGTCGCTGAATCCGGGCTGGGCAAAAGCGCCTTGGCGGCCGCCGTGCTGCAGGAACTGTCGGACGATGTGCGGCCGTTTCGAGTACATGCGAGCCGCACCTTCTCCTCGGTCCCGTACGGCGCCTTGGCCCCGCTACTCACGAATCTGACCGCACAGCAACTGGGCTCGCATTTTTCCACCATGCGCACGCTGACGGAGCGGCTGCAGGCAGACGCAACCGGCCTGCAGCCGGCCCTGCTCGTGGTCGACGATGCCCACGACCTGGACGCGGGAAGCGCGGAAATTCTTGGCCAACTGGTCGCCTCGATGCAGGTCAAGGCGCTGCTGCTCAGTCGACCCAGCCTGGCCGAACCGCCCACGATCCTGGGAGAGGCGGTCGAGGGGCTGCTGCACCGCCGGTCGCTGGACCCGTTGACCGACAGGCAGGTACACCAACTGTGCAACCAGGTACTCGGTGGGGAAACGGCGGCCAGTGCCAGTGCCGCGCTTGCCCGGGCAAGCGGCGGTAACCCGCTCTTCCTGCTAAGCCTGCTGGAGCAGGCCCGGCAGGCCGGGCGCTTGGTCCAGACCCGCGGCGTATGGCTCATGCGCGATGCGCTGCCGGAGGCGGACGCCCGCCTCTCCGAGCTGATCGAGCGGGAGCTCAGCGAACTCAGCGCCGACGAGCGCGAAGTATTGGATTTCGTGGCTTTGCTCGGGGCAGTCCCCCTGACGGTGATGTTCGAATGCGGGAACGTGCAGGCCATCGACCGGCTGATGGAAAACGGACTCATCGAGATTTCGCCGCCGCCCGAACCGCGTATCTGGTTGCGGAACCCGGTTCACGCACAGGCCCTGCCGACTCTGGTGCCGGTGTTCCGAAGGCTGAGGTTGTACCGGAAATTGGAGGAAGTCCTGCCGGTCAGCGGATCGGGCGAGATGCTGTTCCGGCGTGCAAAATGGGCGCTCGATAGCGGCGTGCAACTGCCGGATGATGAGCTGGTGAAGGCCGCCGCGGCGGCCAACAACGCGGGAGAAACAAGGCTCGCCGTACGGTCAGCCGGCGCCGTTACGACAGGTGGGTTCCGTTGGGCGGCCCAGCTGCAGCGGGCCAGGGCAATTTGCCCTTCCGATCCCACGTCCGGGCCCCTCATCGAGGGGTTGGTCGCGGCGGCCGGTAATGCGGAACAGGCCCGGGACGCAGCACTGCTGGCAGTACAACGGCCGTATCCCGCCGATATTTGGACGCACCGCAGCCTGGAGGACTGGGCCGCCGAAGCAAAGGGCTTGCCGACGTATTCCGAGTCAAAGCCCGGTATGGACCAGGCTTTGGACCGGAGCCTCCGGCTGCTTGAATTGCGCCATCTTGTTGCCGGCGGCGGACACGCGGCGGCGAGCGGGCCCCTGACGGTGCTCGTCGCGGAGGCATCATCTGCCCAGGACCTGGATTGCCTGGTGCTGGCGCGCGCGCTGTTGGCACAGGTCTATACGGTCACCGGGCGAGCGGATCACGCGGCAGCGGAAACGGCCAAGGCCCTGCAGGCGCTGGAAGTGCACGAGCCGCAGGTAGCAAGCCGGACGTTTGTCGTTGCCCGCCATATCGCGGCGCTGCTGACGGCGGGGCGCTGGGGCGACGCCGCGGAAGCAGTGGATGGATTCCGGGCCGCAAGGCCGAACGAGCTGGTCCATTACGGCGGAGCAGTCGATGTGGCGGCCGGGATCATCCTCGGGCGCCGGGGCGATTATGCCGAGGCTCACCGTATGCTGGCCGGAGCAGCCGGGGAACTGGAGCACCACGACCCGTTGGGCCTGCGCCCGGTGGCGCTCGCTGTCGGTGCGTATGTGGCGATGTTGAACGGGCAGGATGAGCCGGCCGGGCAGTACCTGTCCGATTACGCAATGGCCGGGACCGGAAACGCTACTCCATCCGGCCTTTTCAGCGACGGTTTGGCTGCTGCCGCCCGGCTTCTCCAGTTTCCCGGCACCAAGGCGCTGTCCGAACTGCAATCCCTGGCAGACACCGCGGGGAGTCGGGGGTGGAGCTCCCTCGAACTCGCCTTGAGGTTTCTGGCCATTCAGCTGGGTGACATGGGCAGGATCGGCCAGGTCGGTTCGTTGGCCGCTTCCATTGAGGGAAGGGAGGCCGCGTTGGCAGCCCAATACTGCGAGGCTGCCAATATAGGCGGAATCGAGCAATTAGTGCACACGGCCGAGGAAGTGCACTCATCAGGGCTGGTTTCCCTTGGGCTCCACACCTTGTTTGAGGCGCTCCGGATTGCCAAGGCGGAACGCAACAGGACTGCGCAAAGACGCATTAGCGCACTGCTCGGGCAGTGGCAGGAGGCGGCACCCGTCGCCCGGGAGATCCCGTCCTCGATGTCGCTGACACGCCGGGAACGCGACATCGCGGCGTTGGTCATCGCGGGCAAGCGCAATGCGGAGATCGCGGACGCGCTCTCGTTGTCGGTCCGGACCGTCGAAGGCCACATCTACCGCATGTTCGAGAAGCTGGGCATCAACCGCCGGGAGCAGTTGGGGCGCGAACACCTGTAGGAGCGGCCCGGGGGGACGACCACTGCCAGAGGCGAGTATGCCGCCGGTAGTGGTCGTTCCATGTCCGGGTATCAGGCGTCCCGGAACCGGCAAAGCCCTCGTCTTCGCACCCCGCTGGTGCCCCCTGCGCCGAAAAATTGGAAGCAGAAACCTGAGTAGCGCGCCGGACAGTCCGGTAGCCGGTACGCGCACGCACTCCGGCGCGCCCCCGTAGGCTTCTGAGGGTACGGAAAACACCGGTCCTGCAAGGACGCAGGGAGTCTACGGATCGCTGGGGGCAAGTAACCCGTACATGTATAAAGGACGGCTGCGGCATCCGCTGCCGGACAATAGCGGGAAGTGCATTTCTGGGGGGAGATGTGCAATGGGGGATTCTGTAACTCGTGTGCTGCTGCTGGGGGCAGGGGGACTGGCCAGGGAAGTTTTGGCAGCGATGCGCGCGGCAGGTGGGTGGGACGTAGTCGGCGTGCTCGATGAGGACCCGGATGTCCATGGACGTTACGTAGATGGTGTGCAAGTCCTTGGGCCCGTCGAGGCGGTTTACCGGTACCCGGATTGCAGGCTCTTGGTGTGCCACGAATCCCCGGCCATCCGGCGGCAGTTGGTGGACCGGTTGGCAGAGTACGGAGCCGGGCCGGAACGCTACGCGACATTCGTCGGCCTCCGCGCACCGCTTTCGGCAAGTGTCCGGGTCGGTGCCGGCAGCCTTGTCCTGGCGGAAAGTGTCCTGGCCGCGGGAGTAACCCTGGGGGAACACGTCGTCATCATGCCGCGGGTGTCACTGTCGCACGATGTGGCAGTATCCGCATTTGCCACCGTGGGCGCAGGGGCGGCCCTTGCCGACCACGTGCAGGTGGGGCGTGGAGCTTGGCTACAGATGTGTTGCAGCGTCGCCTCCGGTGTTGGCATCGGACGGGACGCGACGGTGGGCATGGGCTCGGCCGTCCTGGGACACGTGCCGCCGGAAGAATGCTGGGCAGGCGTGCCGGCACGGCCCGTAGCCGGCTCTGCAGACCAACAGGCACCCAATCAACTTTCTGTTGGCGAGGGATCGCAGGAGTTAACGTCCAGCCGGAGCGCGCCGGGAAGCGTCGGCCGCTCGGCTTTCGAGCGACTGGCTGCAGCGGCAGCCCTGCTGAAGACGCCATGAAGGCGGCGAAGACCGCGCGTGTCTCCGGGGCCGCCGGCGCAGCCGATGCCAGCCGCCGGGTCTTTTCGCACAGGTCGACGATCACTACGCCGGACTTTCCGGTTCTTGAAGGGAAGCGCTAGCCATGCATGATGCCCAGGTGTCCACGGACAGCTACCTGCAACGCACGGTCGCCCCGCTGGTGGGTGTCGCCGCGGAAACGTTCGGGTTCGAGACGCCGGCTGCGCCGAAACTTTCCATACCGACGCTCCTGAAACCCGCTGTTCCACGTCCGGGAACGCGCGGCCGCACGTCCAAGCCGTGGGCCCGCCGCTACCAGGCCAAATTGCTCGCTACGGACACTGCCATCCTCGTGCTCTCGGTAGCTGTGGCACTGCTGCTCGTTGGTGATCGGGTAACCGGGGCCGGTGCGACCCTTGCGCTGGTCACGGGCGCTGTCATGGCCTGCGCCCTCGCGGTCGGGAGGACCCGGGACCTGCGGGTGATCGGTGTAGGGGCCGCCGAGTACAAGAAGGTGATCAGGGCAAGCTCCGGCGCCTACGGGATGCTCGCCGTCGTCCTCTTGGCCCTGCAGGCGGAGGAGTTGGCACCTCCATTCGTGGCGGAAGTGCCGGTCGGCATCGTCGCGCTGCTGGCGGGACGCTGGGGCTGGCGGCGGTGGCTGACGAAGCAGCGGGAGAACGGACACTACCTCTCGAAGGTCGTCGTCCTCGGTGCCTATGAAGACGTCGTTTACGTGATAGACCAGATCGCCAAGAAATCCGGCGCCGTGTACCAAGTGGTGGGGGCAGCGCTGGATGGCGTCCCGGCCGACAGCGACGCCCTCGCCGCACGGCAGGTCCCCGTGGTGGCCGGGCTGGACGACGTTGAGCGGGCCGTGGACATCCTTGGCGCAGACGCCGTCATCGTTGCGGGACAGGTGGGGCAGCGCAGCGGCTACCTTCGGGAACTCGGCTGGCGGCTGGAGGAGAGCGCCACCGAGCTGGTGGTCGCGCTTTCGCTGACCAACGTTGCAGGTCCCCGGATCCAGATGCGCCCGGTGGAGGGCTTGCCGCTGATGCATGTCGAAAGGCCGCAGTTCTCCGGTTACCGGTACTTGCTCAAGCGGTTCGTCGATGTCGTCGTCTCCGCTGCCGCCCTGCTCGCCCTGCTGCCGGCCTTCGCCGTCTTCGCCGGCCTGATCCGCTGGGACTCGCCCGGCAAGGTCATTTTCAAGCAACGCCGGGTGTGCCGCAACGGACAGACGTTCGAGATGTTCAAGTTCCGGTCCATGACCGCCAACGCTGAGGCCGAACTTGAGGCCCTCAAGGCTATGAACGAAGGCAGCGGGCCGCTGTTCAAACTGCGGGCCGACCCTCGTGTCACCAGGGTGGGCGCCTGGATGCGCAAGTACTCGCTGGACGAACTCCCGCAGTTCCTCAATGTCCTGCGGGGTGAAATGTCCCTGGTCGGGCCCCGGCCGCCGCTGCCCTCGGAAGTGGCCGGCTACGAGGGGCACGTGGGCCGTCGGTTGTACATCAAGCCGGGGCTGACCGGACTGTGGCAAATCAACGGGCGGTCCGACCTGAGTTGGGACGAAAGCGTCAGGCTCGACCTCTACTACGTGGAGAACTGGTCGCTGACCGGGGACCTCATGATCATGTGGCGCACGTTGAAGGTGATGGTGAATCCAACCGGCGCTTATTGAGGGTCAGCCGTTCACGCGACGGGCGCCCGGTACCGGCAGCAACAAGGGGATTGAGCAGGGAAAGGGGAAGTTGATGGGGGCGGATATACAGGCGGTCAACCGCCTGGACTTGGGACGGTACGTCCCGGACACCGCGCTGGCGCCGGAGCTCGCCGGCAGGGCCGGGGCCATGCTGCGGCAGTTGCAGTGGGACGCCGCGGTCGCGGGATGGACAGCCGACCGGCTGAAAACAGAAGGTGATGCGCGCTCGCATGAACTGCTGGTCGCAGCGCTGCGGTGGTCTCGGCCGGAGGACCTGGTGCTGTCGGAAGAGGGCGAGGATGATCCGGCGCGCCCAGGGGCCGAACGGGTCTGGATTATCGACCCGCTGGACGGCACCCGCGAATTCTCCGAAGGGCGCCGGGATTGGGCGGTCCACGTGGCGCTGTGGTGCAGGGGCAGCCTGCGGGCTGGGGCTGTCGCGCTGCCGGGACTTTCCACGACCCTGGATACATCCGACCCCGCGGTCCGGTTGCAACCGTCCCGCTTCCCGCCGGGTCGGCGGTTGCGGATCGCGGTATCGCGGACCAGGCCTCCCGCCGTCATTGGCGCACTGGCCGAAGAAACGGGCGCGGCAGTCCTGCCGATGGGCTCTGCCGGCTACAAGATCGCCGCCGTGATCCGCGGCGAGGTAGATGCCTACCTGCACAGCGGCGGTCAGTACGAATGGGATTCAGCGG
The DNA here is from genome assembly GCF_059090935.1 of Arthrobacter sp. Y3223166. Classification (NCBI taxonomy): domain Bacteria; kingdom Bacillati; phylum Actinomycetota; class Actinomycetes; order Micrococcales; family Micrococcaceae; genus Arthrobacter; species Arthrobacter sp. Y3223166. Next base: position 52,134 of record NZ_JBNHGE010000004.1, read on the forward strand.
CTCCGGTCGCCGTGGCCCGCAGCCGTGGCCTGCATGCCAGCAGGCTGGACGGTTCGCCACTGGTCTACAACCAACCGAGTGCGTACTTGCCCGATTTGCTGGTCTGCCGGCAGGAACTGGCAGGCGACCTGTTGCAGCGGCTCAGCCGGTTGCCCCGGGAATAGGCCGTTACGTGCTGGCTGGCACAAACAAAGGGGGAAGAAAGAGATGAATGAAACAACCAGTGGGCCGCGCTATCACGTGAGCCACCTTAAGCTCCTTGAGTCGGAGGCGATCTACATCATCCGTGAAGTCGCCGCCGAACTGGAGAAACCGGGGCTCATGTTCTCCGGCGGCAAGGACTCGATCGTCATGCTGCATCTCGCGGCGAGGGCCTTCGCACCTGCGCCCATACCGTTTCCGGTGGTACACGTCGATACCGGCCACAATTTCGACGAGGTCTTGCAGTTTCGCGACTCCTTGGTCAAAGAACTCGGGGTGAACCTGGTGGTCGGCTCGGTGCAGGATGCCATCGACCGCGGGCTGGTGCAGGAGGAACCCAACGGGTCCCGCAACCGCATCCAGACGGCGGTGCTGCTGGAGACTGCCGAAAAATACGGCTTCAACGCCCTCATGGGCGGGGCGCGCCGCGACGAGGAAAAGGCCCGGGCCAAGGAACGGGTTTTTTCCTTCCGTGACGAGTTCGGCCAGTGGGATCCCAAGAACCAGCGTCCGGAATTGTGGGGCCTGTACAACCCCCGCATCCACCTGGGCGAGAGCATCCGCGTGTTCCCCATATCGAACTGGACCGAACTCGATATTTGGAGCTACATCGCGCACGAGCAGATCACCGTTCCGTCGATCTACTACGCCCACGAGCGGGAAGTCTTCGAACGCAACGGCATGCTCTTCGGGGTGCACCGCTTCTGTCAGCCGCGAGGCAACGAGCGCACCTTCAGGGAAACGGTGCGGTACCGCACCGTCGGCGACGCCACCCTCACCGCCGCCGTCCGTTCCACGGCGACGACGGCCGCGGACGTGATCGCCGAGGTGGCGGCGACCCGCGTCACGGAGCGCGGCGCCACCCGTGGGGACGACCAAGTAAGCGAAGCGGCCATGGAAGACCGCAAGAAAGAGGGGTATTTCTGATGGATCTGTTGCGTTTCGCCACCGCAGGTTCGGTCGACGACGGCAAGAGCACGCTGATCGGACGCCTGCTCTACGACTCAAAATCGATCTTCAGCGACCAGATGGAAGCCATCGAACGCACCAGCCGGGAACGAGGCGACGAGTACACAGACCTGGCGCTGCTGACCGATGGGCTGCGCGCCGAACGGGAACAAGGGATAACCATTGACGTCGCCTACCGGTATTTCGCGACGCCAAAGCGCAAGTTCATCATCGCCGACACCCCGGGCCATCTGCAGTACACCCGCAACATGGTTACCGGCGCCTCCACGGCGGACGTTGCGATCGTCCTCGTGGACGCCCGGAAGGGCTTGGTGGAACAAAGCCGGCGCCACGCCTTCCTCGTGTCGCTGCTGCAGGTGCCGCACCTGGTGCTGGCGGTCAACAAGATGGACCTGGTCGACTGGTCGCAGGACGTGTTTGACCAGATCCGCGAGGAGTTCAGCGGATTTGCCAGCAAACTGGAAATCACCGACCTTTCGATCATCCCGGTGTCCGCGCTGCAGGGCGACAACGTGGTCTCGCGGTCCCAGAACATGCCGTGGTACGAGGGGCCGTCGCTGCTGCACCATCTTGAGAACGTACACATTGCGAGCGACCGCAACCTCGTGGACGTGCGCTTTCCCGTGCAGTACGTGATCCGGCCGCACCAGAACCGCAACCACGACTATCGCGGCTATGCCGGCCAAGTCTCCGGGGGCGTCATGAAGGTCGGCGACGAGGTGATCGTCCTGCCCAGCGGCCTGCCTTCGCGGATCTCCGCCATCGATACCCCGGACGGACCGGTAGACGAGGCCTTCGCTCCGATGTCGGTCACCGTGCGGCTCGAAGACGACCTGGACATCTCCCGCGGTGACATGATCTGCAGGCCGAACAACAAGCCGATGGTGGCCCAGGATATCGACGCGATGGTGTGCTGGATGAGCGACAAGCCGCTGCAGCGGGGGCAGAAGCTTGCGGTCAAACACACCACGCGCAGCGCGCGGGCCTTGGTTAAGGACCTGCAGTACGGGCTGGACATCAACAGCCTGCATCGCCGGCCCGACCCGGACTCGCTCAGCCTCAACGAGATCGGCCGGATCAGGATGCGCACCACGTCGCCGTTGCTCGCCGACGAGTACAGGAGGAACAGGCAGACCGGCGGTTTCATCTTGATAGACGAGGCTACAAATGCGACGGTGGGGGCCGGAATGATCGTCGCCACGGCCTGATACTGCCTCTGCGTAACAGCCCTGCCCGTGGATCCACGCCACGGGCAGGGCTGTTATGCAGGGTGGTTGGAACGTGAGGGACAGCCGGTTCCCCTGGCTCGCCTAGCGGTTGGCCGCGGCAGTAAGCGGCTTCTGCGCCGCTCTCACCAGGCTGAGGAGCTCCGCGACAGCCTCCTCGATGTCCACCCGGGAAGTGTCGACCACGCAATCGGCGTCCTGCGGCGTTTCGTAGGGTGAACCGATGCCGGTGAAGTCTGGAATGAGGCCCGCCCTAGCCTTCGCGTACAGGCCCTTCCGATCGCGGGCCTCGCAGACCTCCAAGGGGGTCGAGACGTGCACCAGAACGTAACCGCCCGCCTCCCGGGCCATTGCCGCAACCTCCCGGCGTGTGGCTTCGAAGGGTGCAATCGGTGCGCAGACCGCTATGCCCCCGGCCCGTGAAATCTGTGCCGCCACCCAACCGATTCGACGGACGTTCAGCTCACGATCGGCCGGCGAGAAGCCCAGCCCCGCCGACAGCATGCGGCGCATTTCGTCGCCGTCCAGCAGGATGGCCTCGCGGTCATCCAAACCCTGCAAGCGTTCCGTGAACCGGCGGGCCAAGGTCGACTTGCCGGAGCCGGAAAGCCCCGTAAACAGCACGACCAGGCCCTCCGGCCGCGCTCCGGCGGCGGGGGCGGCGGGTGGCGAAGGGGAGGCGCCGGACGCATCAGCCGCCGTGAAATCCAGGACAGCCGCGGCGCCAAGCCGCTCCAGCGCATGGCTTCGCAGCAGGGAATGGTCCTGGGCATCCGGTATGACCAGCAGACGCACCAAGGCGCCGGAAACCCGATGGGCGCAGCGGTCCAGGGCGTCCAGCAGCCTCCCGAGGTCCCGCGTGGCGGAGGCGGAACTGCTCACGACGGCGGTCAGCAACAGGCGGCAACCGGCTTCGGAGGCGGCGGCCACCGCCTCGGCGATCTGTGCCGGCTCCGGCGGTACGGCGAAGGCTGCGACAAGGCACGGGCCGTCCGCCTCCGACAGGGGAGCGGTCAGGCGAAGTCTCCGCGCCGGCGGGTGCTCTGCCGGTTGTAACGGCTTCAGGGTGCCGCTCACATAAACGGCACCGTTGCCGCCCGTGCCTGCCGCTGCCTCCGGGTTCTCTGGCTCTCCGTGGTCGCCGAGTTCAGCAACCGCGAGCCGGGCAAGCGGCGTGCCTTCCGGGTCAGACAGGAGGAGGGCACTTTGGGCGGCGCCTTGCCGTGCGACATCGGGCGGCACGGGCAGCGTGAACTCGTGTGGCCAGCCGTCCGGTTTATTGCCCGGCCGGCAGTAGCCGTCCGCTGGCGCGTACAGGCCGCCCGTGAGCAGCTCCAGCTCGTCAAGCCTGGCGCCGGACAGCGCGAACACCGGCTCGTGCAAGGAAGCGGACCAGTCACTCATTGCGCCACCTCCGACGCCGGTTGGCCAGCCGCTGCGCGGACCCGTTCGTGCTTCTCGGTCCAGGCCAGGGCGGGGAAGCCCCGGCGCCGGCGGATGTACATCCAGACCAGCGGTGCCACCAGCAGCACCACGACCAGGATTATCCCCGTCGTGGTGTTGTCGACACCCAGCATTTTCAGCGAGGAGGCCAGGAGGACGAAAGCCAGCGCCCGCCTGACGAAACCACCGCTGAGCCGGGACGACATCTGGGCTCCGACCCAGACGCCCGGAATACTGCCCAGAATCAGTGGCAGGGCAATTCCCAGGTCCAGCGACCCGAACAGCATATGACCGATGGCAGCGGCCACGACAAGCGGCACGGCTTGCACCAGATCCGTGCCCACCAGCTGGGAAGCCTTGAGTCCCGGATAGATCATCATGAGACCGATGATGATGATCGAACCTGACCCGACGGATGTCAGGCCGACGATCATGCCGCCGACGACGCCGAGCAGCACCGTCGGCAGGATCCGGGCGGCTACTTCCGGTCTATCCAGCGGCAGCTTCGCGCCCAGCCCGTCGCGTGACTTCGCGCGTTCGACCAACCGGATGTAGGCACGGACGACCAAGAGCACGGCGGTGAGCATCAGGGCGCAGCCCAAGGCGAGTTTGATTCCGTCTTGGACCCGGGCGTCGTCGCCGAGCGCCTTGAGTATCAGGACCCCGCAGAAAGCCGATGGCACGGCCCCGATAGCCAACCACTTAACCAGCTGCAGGTTCACGGTCTTCCGGCGCAGGTGAACCGCCGATCCGACCGGTTTCATGACTGCGCTGGCCAGGAGGTCACTGGAGACGGCCGTCAGCGGCGGGACGTTGAAGAAGAGCACCAGCATCGGTGTCATCAAAGCGCCGCCGCCCATGCCGGTCAGCCCGACGACGATGCCGATGCCGAACGCGGCGAAGCCGATAGTCATGTCCATGAAACGATATTCTGGCAGCCCTGCCGCCGGGGAAATAGAGTATTTTTCCGTGCTGCTACTGGAATAAGTGACCCGGCCCCGCGCGCAGGAGAATTCTTTCTGGAATGCGGGTGCGTCCCATTGTTTTCGCCGGCGAGGCGCACCCGCTGGCTCATTGTTCGTGCGCCAGTCGGCATGCAGAAGGGGAATTCAGTGCGCCGTCTTCGATGAATTCGCGGAAAGCGGCCAAGTCCCCCGGACGCGAATCGATGGAGGTGTCACCCACCGCCAGATGGTCTTCCTGGTCAGGGCCGGAATGGTTCCAATACACCAACGCGCGCAGCTGTGGCAGGGCAGCGAGGTCGTCGGCGGCGGTTTTGAAGAAGTCCGCCTTGGCGCCGGCTGGTGGAAGTTCCGCCGCAACACCCCATTCGGCGAGCATCTGGGGCTTGTCCGGGTAGTTTGCCACCGCCCAATCATAGAAACCGGGCCAGGCCCCGCCACTCGTGCGGTTGACGAGCCCCGCCAAGTCCGTGGTGCCGGATTCGGGGTAGGCATAGGGATCCTGCGCAATCCAATCAACGACGTCGTCACCTGGGTACAGGTCGCCGAACCAGTCTTTCATGGCCCACTTTTCGGCACCGGTGTAGTTCATCACCGTCACCACGTTGTCCACACCGTTGGACCGCAGTGTCGCCACGACGTGGCGAAAAAACAGGCGGAAATCATCGGCAGTCTGACCGGAATCCGGGTCCGTGTTGACCTCGTCTTCCATCTCCGCGTTCAGCGACAGGAAAAACGGCTGCTTGGCATGCGCGGCCAGCTGGCGGGCCAACCGGTTAAGGTACTGATCGGCGGCGCCGTCGGCGACCTGACGCCAGGTCAGCCCGTCCGGTTTCCAGTTGTAGAAAAGAATCCTGTTTTGACCCGATTCGTTGCTGCGTGTGCGTTCGATCTCATCGGGGAACAATTTCTCCTGGCCTCGCTTGTAATAGCGGACCACGTCCACGTTCCGTCCGGCCGCCGCCTCAAAATCGGTCAGGGCGGCATCCCAGTCCTGGCCCGGCAGCGGGTTGGCGGCCACGCCCAGCAGGACGTTGCAGGCCGGCTGCGCCCGCCCATCGGCCTGCGGGAATGGCAGCGAGCACGAGGGGAGGGACACCGCGGCGGCAACTGATGCAACAAGCAGCACACGACGTCTCATCCGCATCCTCCTCCGGCGTGTGCCTTCACACCCGGTGGGTGGTTGCATTAGTCGGGCTGACAGCGTGCGTCCGGCTGCCCTCTCGGGTGCCTGTCGGTTCGGCGGCGGCCTCCGGAGCTTCCCGCGCCCGCGTCCCGCGCAGCAGCGACGCCCGGCGCCGCCACACCGCCGCCGCATAGAGCACCGCGGCTGCCGCCGGCACCGCCGCCTGGACAGCCGGCGGCCACACCAGCACATGTGCGGCCAGCCACGGCGCCGCACCGAAGACCAGCAACAGGAAGGCGGCCATCGCCACAACTTCCCGCGAGGTCGGCACAATATGCAGTGTCCGGTGCACCTGGATCAGGCACAGGACATTTTTGAGTACAATCGCCGAGGCCCACGCTGCCGCCGCCCCGAAGATGCCAAGCACCGGGACCAGCAACAGGCAGAGCACCACATCGGCGGCCAGTGCCAGCGCGACGTTGATCAGCGACAGGCTGCTGCGTCCGGCCATCAACAGCAACACGTCCAGCGGTCCCATGGCCGCGCCAATCAGCATGGCGCAGGCCAGCAGTTGCAGGCTTCCGGCAGCGAGGGCGAAGGAGGAACCGAACAACAGTTCCAGGAGCCATTCGGCATAGGCAGCGATCAAGAGGTACACCGGCCAGGTCAGCATGACCGCCCACAGCGTCATCTTCCGTGCCACCATCTTGGCCTGGTCCGGCTGCCCGCGCGCGAGGAGCCGCGCAAGTTGCGGTTCGCTGACCTGTTGCATCGCGCTGGTGGCCATCTGGCCCACCACCAGGAATCGCGTGACGGCGGTGTACAGCGCGGCGGCCGACGGCCCGGCGAGCACCGTGACCAGCGCGATGTCCGCCCGCTGCAGCCCGACCTGCGCCAGCCGGGCCAAGCCGCGGGGGATCGTGAAGTTCCAAAATGCGGCGCGCGCAGCGTTGGCGCTGCTGGGACAGTCGATGACGGCTGCCGGCGAGGTGCCGGTGAGCGAGCCCGGATTCGCCCGCAGGATCCGCAGCAGCCCCGCGGCCGCGAGAACCAGCCCCAGCAGGTAGGGCGCCGTCCAGGCCAGGGCCAGCCCTACGGCGTCGGCACCTGATAAGCCTGCCAGCAGGACGCAGGCAAGCTGCAGGCAGGGGCGCAGCAGACGCTCGACGACGATCGTCGGCCGCATGTGCGCAAGTCCCCGCGAGACGGCCAGCAGAAGCTCGTACGTTGCGCCAATGGGCAGCGCGGCGGCGAAGACCACGATCACGTCCCGTGTCGCCGGCGCGCCTCCGAGCAGCTGTCCGAGCGGCCCGGCCAGCAGCATTCCGGCGGCCATCACGACCAGGCTGGCGGTCAGGGCGGCCAGCAGGCCTTCCACAACCAGCCGGCGGTTGTGCCTGCTCTCGGAGCGAGCGTTGTTCCATGCAATGGACCGGATGAGTCCCTGGTCCACGCCGAGTTGGCACAGTGCCAAGGCAATCAAAAACAGCGACGTCACGGCGAACAGGGAACCGGCGGTCTCCAAGTCCCAGAGCCGGGAGACCAGGACAATGAGCACGAAGTTTGCCCCGGCAGAGATCCCGCTCCCCAGGATGTTCACACTGCCGGAGCGTGCTATCCGGCGGACTGCGGCTTGGCCGTCGTCGTCATCCTGCCGGACGCGCCCGTTACCCTTGGCGAACACGGAAGACGCCACCGGTCAGCTGCGGGAGAGCGGCCGGGTGCGCTCGTCGACCCCCGTTGAGCCTGGCCCGTCGGCGGTGCTCCCGCCATCGACGGGTCCCCCTACCGGGACCGGTTCAAGGCTGGCCGCTTCCTGGCGTTGGGTCGCGGGCGGCGGCGGCGTGGCCCTGCGCCGCCTGGAACTCCGGCGGAGGAGCACCGATCCAAGCATGGCGGCACCACCATTGCCCAGCAGTTCGCGGGCCGCCGACGCTTCCATGGCTGTAGACCGGCCCTGTGCCGCGACCAACACCGCCTCACGGCAAGCGCGCATCAGCGAGCCGCCAGTGGCCGAGTCGGCGGTAGGTCCAACAACGAGCACTAAATCCGAGGCGTTCTGCAGGGTGGCCAGCACGGTGTCCAGGCCGCGGTGCTGGACCAGCGCCGACAGGCGTTGCGGCTCCCGCCCCGTTTCCAGCACCGCTACGTGCTCGGAAACCGGAACCAGGAGCGTCCGGGCTTCCGACGGCGGACGTTGGCCGTTCAAAAGCTCGCTCAAGCCATCCCTGGCCGCTGCACCGTCCTGCCCGGGGGCGGACGCCTTGCGATCAAGCGGCGCCGTGCCGTCCGCCATCACCACCACGGTGCGGAGACCGGCTTCCTCGAACGCCTGCGCCAGCCCTTCGGACACCTGCCGTGCCGCCGTTCCTTGCGAGAGACCGGCAAGCAGGACAGTGTTGTTCGGCAGGAACGTCACGCGCTGCAACGCGTTGCTCAGCCGGCGATAGTCGTCCAAGGCGGTCTCCGCGTTCCCCCCTGCCGCGAGCGCTTCCACCGTGCCGAGCACCGGACCTGTTCCTGCGGCAACAAGATCCGGTCCGTCAAGGATCCGCTGATGCAGATGCTCGCGCAAGAGGGCCAGCCCGACGCCCACTGCCACGGCCACAAGGACTATCCCCCCGGCAATCAGCAGCGGGTCCACGCCGTCAGGGACGGTGGGGAGGCTGGCCGGATCGATGATGTCTCCGGGATCCAAGGATCCTGCCTCCGCGTCCGAAGCCTCCAGCCTTATTTCCGCAAGCTGGTTGGCGTACAGGGAGACCTGCTGCTCGAGGTCCAGTACGGCCGCCTGGTCTGGTTTTTCCGCGGCCCGCGCCTCGTTTAGCGCGGCGGACGCCTGGTCCAGCAGCTGCGTCGCGGACGCGATCTGCTCATCGTGCATCGCCGATCGGGCCTCCAGTACGTCGGCGGCCCGGTCGCTGCGGTACTGCAGGTAGGCCTCGGCCAGCGCCCCGGCCACGGACTGGGCCTGGGCCGGTGAGTCAGCGGTGTAGGTGATGTGCACTACCTGGGAGTTGGACGGCACCTCCGTGGCGATGAGCTGCCCGGCATCTTCGCCGAGCGCATCTCCGACAGATTCCCTGGCGAGTCCGATCACGGCCTGCGTGTGGACCAGCCCGGCCTCGGTGGTTAACGCGGCGAGCTGCTCGTTTCGCGTCGGCGGCGTCGCCGGCGAGAAGGGATTGCCCGACAACGGTTCCAAGAAGACAACGCTGGTCGACGAATACTTGGGCACGCTGCCCGCAACATAGGCTCCGGCGCCAAGTACCCCCAGCAGCACCACGGCCAGCAGCAACAGCCAATGCCGGCGCATGGCACGGCCAAAGAATGCTGGGCGCGCCGATGAATCGTCCATGATTAAACCCCCAACTTTTGCCGGCCGGCTTCCGCCTCCGGCGTCCCCCAAAAGTTTTCCCCAAAAACGCCCGCCTCATGCCCCAAGCGGTGCGTCGTGCCCAGTCTTGCACAGAACCACAACGTGTGGAATAGCCTGCTGGGGCAAAAATTAACGCTTTCATCAATAGCGCCGATGCTTTCCCCGAAATCCTTGACAGGAATCAATGCCGCCGTGATTATTGGCAAATCTGGGGGCGAACGGCCGGCACAATTGCCGTGCCGCGGGGAACGGCTTCCAGCCATGGGGGAGTCGTGATGGGTATCAACATGTCAAGCGCTCGGCCGGCTGTAAAGCCGCGGGTGGATGCGGCAAAGCGGGAGGACAGCGGCGTGCGCCGCATGGCGCCACTCACCAAGCGGGGGGAGCACGGCGGCGCGCTGCAAGGGCGGCAACATCCGGCGGTCCTGATGCTCGGCGGATTCGGCCGCAGCGGGTCCACCCTGTTGGAACGTTGCCTGGCAGAATGCCCCGACGCCGTCGGCGTGGGCGAAGTGCTTCATCTGTGGGAACGGGGGCTGCGCGACGACGAGCTCTGTGGTTGCGGCCTGCCGTTCAGCCAGTGTGGTTTCTGGCAGCAGGTTGGCGAAGCTGCTTACGGCGGCTGGCCACGGGTGGATTCCATGCAGGCGATTCAGGACCGCTTCGCGGTCGTGCGGAACCGCTTCCTGCCGGAGCTGGCGTCCGGGCTGCCGCTGCCGGGACGCAGGAAGCCCCGGGAACGCCTCCTGCACCGGCTCGACTCCCTGTACGGGGCGATTGCCCAGGTCAGCGGTGCCGGTCTCATCATCGACTCCAGCAAACATCCCGCGTACGCATACTTGCTTCGTGCGGCCAAGGTGCGGCTTCGATGCGTGCTGGTGGTCCGGGACCCTCGCGGGGTGGCGTATTCATGGGCCAAGGTCGTGAGGCGTCCCGAGAGCACGGGCGCGGAGGCGCTGATGCCCCGGTACTCGACGGCTGCCGCGGTCACCCGCTGGACCCTGTATGGAGTCCTCTTCCACGCCCTGACGCTGCTGCGCGTACCGGTCATGACCGTGCACTATGAGGATTTCATGGCCAGGCCACGCGAAACAGTCCACGATGTCCTCCGATTCGCCGGCGTGAACGCCGGTGCGGCGATGGAACACATCAGCCCCGCGGAAGTGCAACTCGCTGCCCATCACACCGTGGCCGGCAACCCGATGCGGTTCCGCACCGGCGCGCTGCCCATCCGTTTGGATGAGGCTTGGCGGCGGCAGATGCCGGTGAGGGACCGGCGGATCGCCGCCGTGCTCAGCGCCCCGCTGCGCGCCGCCTATGCCGCGGCGCGCAGCGGAGCGAAGCTCAGATTCCGCGGCCGCGGGCGTTGAGTGCCCGGACCACCACCGGCGCCTTGACCAGCTTCAGCACCAGCGCCAGCGCAAGGTAGGCCCGCGGCTCCAGCAGGCTGCCGGCCAACGACCCGGCCGCCGTGCGCACGGCCTCCCTGCTGTTCCCCTGGGCGGCCAACGCGAACGCCCTCTGGCCCTGCATCCACGCCCGGCCGCGGCGGTCTGCCGCGATCGCCGGATGCTTGGCCATCAGATACTCCAGGCCGTCTGCCATCGCGTCCCAGCGTCGGGAAAAGTACGAACCGTCGGGGTGCCACAGCACGTCGGCCCCCACCTGCCCGAGTACTGCCACTTTCCCGTGCTGGGCTGCGCGCAGCAGCAAGTCATAGTCCTCGCCGTAGCCGTAGGGCAGATCCTCGTCCACCAACCCGACTCTCTCGAGCAGGTGCTCGCGCAGCAGGAGATAGGTCGACGGGTGCGCCCCGGTCAACCTGCTGCCGGTGAGCTGCCCGGCCGTGATCTCCCGGACGTTGGGGATGCGGACCAACCGCTTTTCTCCGTAGTGGACTTCGATGCCCGTGACACAGGCGGTGGCGGCCCGGTCGACCATGGTCTGCACCTGCCGCCTCAGTTTGTCCGGACGCCAGGCATCGTCGTCGTCGCAAAACGCCACCAGCGGTGCGTCGGCGGCGAGCAGGCCGGTGTTGCGCGAGCCGGCCAAGCCGGGAGTGCGCCGGTTTGACATCACCCGGACTTGGCGACGGGGTTCGGTTCTGGCCAGGGCCGGGTCCTCGGCGCACCGGTCGTGGACCACGGTCACACGGATGGCGCCTGGATAATCCTGGGCCATGACGCTGCCGATCGCCTGGCGGAGCAGTTCGGGCCGGTTGTGCGTGGCTATGACGACGTCGACGGCTGCATCGAGCTCCAGCCCGGTAGGTGTGTTCATGACGTCCTTCCCTCGTGTGAAAACCTTTGTTCGTGCCTGCGCTGGCTGCGTGCAGCCACGGCCGCGGCCAAGGCCAGTCCGGCCGCCAGGCTGGACCCGATCGCGGTGGGGAGCCCGGCGCGCTTGCTGCGGTCGGGCAGCACGGCCGGCCGGGAGATGTAGCCCGGTTCCGGGTCGTGGACGCTTAGCGCCGTCAGTTCTGCCTCAAGCTGCGCGTGTTGGCGGCTGAGCGTATTGACTCCCACGGCAGTGTTCGCAGGGGCCGTGCTCGACCGGTCGTGCATGCTGCGCTCGATGACCCGTTTCTGGGCGGCGATCGTTTCCGCCCGGTCCCGGGTGGTCGCCGCGAGCGATTCGCTGCGGACCTCAAGAAAGTTTTCGGCCAGGGCGGCGACGGCCCTGTACGCCGTCCGCGCCTCGGGCGCTGAGACGTAGAGCTGCAGGATCCGCGAGTTGACGACGGGCAAGATTGTGACGTCGTCCAACAGCCCGGCAGTACCTCCCGGGTAGTCCAAGCCGCGCGCAGTCTGCCCCAAGACCCGGTCAGAGAGCAACAACTGGACGGCGGAGTCGATGGAAACATCCACGACCAGGGCGTCGCTGAGGGCCAGGTCCGAGACCGCCACGACCACCACGTCGGTACGGGCGGTGTATTCGGGTTCCTTGGCGACATGTAGTCCCAGCCCGGCGGCCAGCATGGCGGCAATAACGGCGCAGCCGGTGCGCCAGTTGTCGCGCATCAGGCCGCGATACCTCAGTCCATGTCCGCGGTCCGGGGGCCGGGGCTGTGACTGCCGGTGCGGGTGTCGGTCGTGAATCTTCATGTTGGCCACCGCTATCTGCGCCAGCTCGGAGTGACGCCCAGCAGCCGGGCGAGTCGTTCGTCGTCGTCAACGAAATCGTCGCGGAGTTGCCTGCGCAATCGCTCCGGCATCGGCCGGCTGGGACGGGAATTGGAATGCACGGCCGCGGGTGGGCGCCAATCCGGCAGCCCGAGGTGCTCCAGCAACCTGTCCCACTGCGGCAGCCCCGGCTGGAAAAAGTCGTCGGCGTCCAGCACCAGTACGTGCTCCCGCCCTACGGCGTCGAACATGCGCTCCAGTTGTGCCGCGTACCGGCCACGGGCACGGTAGGCGTGATGCTGGTGCGCGAACGACTGATAGCCCGGGTCGGCGACGATCCGTTCTTCTTCACCGGCCAGGCGCCCCGGTTCGGCTGCCAGCGCTTCGGCGAAGCCAAGGGTCTCGAATCCCCGGCCGTGCTCCTGCTTGTGAGCGGAGAACGCCCGCTCGGCCGGGTCGCGCAGCAGCACGATAATTTTCACCGGCCCCAGCACTTGTGCGATCCGTCCGGGTGCCAGCGGGTGGAAGAGGTAGTACGGGCTGGCTTCGCCGGTGATCTCCTGCCCACGCGCGCGGCGCAGGGGAAAATGTGCGGCATAGAACCGCGGCCCCCGCCGGAACCGGTCCGCGGTGTCGAAGAAGTGAATGCCCTTGTTGAGGAGCGGCGGGCGCACGCCGGGGTGCTGGGTTAACATGCGGAACAGGCTGGTGGTGGCGCAGCGTTGGGCGCCGGCGATCAGGAATGACGGACGCATCCGGAATTCGGCGCTGAGCCGGCCCACCGACGTGGCCGCGGTACGTGCAGCAGAGCGGGCGGAACCGTTGAGCCGTTCGGTCAGGGTCATCGGTCTCTCATTTCTTGCCGAGGGTGGTGAGGGCGGGATGCTCCAGCCGGTCTGCCAGCACCCGCTGGTGCCAGCGTGCCAACGGGCGGACCGCAGCCCCGTCAGGAGTCATACTGTCGAGAGTGAACCGGGCCGTGATGGTCAGCAGGTAGCCCAGTACCAGCGCGTCCAGTACCGCGGGGTCGCGGGCGGGGTCCGGCCCGGCGCTGCGGGCGACTGCCTGTGCCAGCGCCGGACGGCAGTCGACGCCGAGAGAGCTGCGCGCGGCGGCCATCTGGTCGACCGCCCGCAACACCGGGTGGACCAGGTAATGAACGACGTCGCTGCCCAGCGGGACGTCGTGAGCGTACCGTTCCCAGTCCCAGACCAGGGGCGCTCCGGCGGTGGCAGCCAGATTCCAGGCGCCGAAGTCGCCGTGCCACGCTCCGAGGGGCACGTCCAGGCCTGCAAAGCGCTCGCCGTAGGCATCGGCCAGCTCCGGCAGCACGCTCTCGCTCGTGCCGTGCAGCGTCGTCAGCTCCCGCCGCAGCCCGGTGAACCAAGGGCCCGACTCGGCGGGGCAGGATCCGATGGTACCGGTTGCAGCGATAGCGGCCGCCGCCGCAACCGGGACCCCGTTCTGTACCCGCCGCCTGTCGGCGCGCAGGGCGGTCATCAGCAAGACCGCGTTGCCGCGCCAGTTGCCGTGGTGAATCACCTCGGGCACCGCGAAAGAGGCCGACCGGTGACTGGCCAAAGCGCGCAGCGCGCTGTGCTCATGGTCCACGAGGGCGTTCGTCAAGCCGTTGAGTCCCACCTTGGCGAATCCAATCTCCCGCCCGTCTGCCGTGTGGACGTTCAAGACCGGTTTCCGGTTCGCCCTCGCGGAGCCTACGGAGAGGGACAGCATCACCGGGGCGCCGACGACGTCGGCCAAGTAGTCGCTGATGGATCCGGACCCGGGGGAGACGTTCAGCCCGTAGGGCATCAGTGCCCCGCCGACCGATGACGCCAGCAGCTTGGCGAGCAGCCACCGCTGCGCCGAACGGCTGAACGAGTCATTGGCGCTGGGGCGGTTTACCGCGTCTGCTGCCGCCGCCCTGGAGTGGGCCGGCACCAGCAGGCGCGGCCGTCGCGGGCCGGGCACCAGGCGAAAGGCGTGCCGTCCGGGCCCGACGGGGCCGACGCTGACGCTCGAATCCGGGAACAACTGCTCCACGGTGGACATCAGGTCCTCCAGCGCCGGGCTGTTGCGGATTGTTTTCATGAAACCGGCTCTTTCGTTGGCTGCTTCCGGCGGGTGGCCAAAGGGGGATGGGGCGGAGGCTGCTGCTCCAGTTCCCGCCGCCACAGCAGGCCGATGCCGATCATCAGGGTCATCAGCGGGGCGGCGATGGTGTCGTAGAACGGCAGCACGCAGAGGAAAAAGAGGAAGACGTAGAGCATGGCGGCCGAGTCCCGGTCACGTGTCCGCAGCGAGGGCAAATACCTCCGGAAGATGAACCAGAGGAACAGGAACGCACCGAGTACCCCCGTGCAGAAGATGAGGTACCAGAGCGCACCTTGGGTGCCCAGCTGCGGCGGCGAACACTGGCTGCAATCCGCGGTTGCGCCGGCCGCGATGGAGTAAAAGTTGTTCTGTTGGGTCCGCGGGGCGCCGAAGCCGATGACGGGCGAATGTTCCAGCATGGTGGAGATGCTTCGCTTGGCCAGATTGAACCTGCCCTGGTTGCTGTGTGGATTTTCCAGGCGTGCCTGCACCAGGTAGCCCAAAGGAGTCAGCAGCACCGCCATCAAAGCGGCCACGAAGGCGGCGGCCATCGCAATGAGAACCACCACTTTGCCGCGCACCGCCATCCGTATCCCGGCCGCCAGGGCCAGGACGGCGAGACCGAGCCACAGCGCGCGGTTGAGCGAAAAGACAACCGGCGGCACCGAAGCCACCAATACCGCGGCCCAGAGCGCGCGCTGCCACCAATTCCGCACGTACGCGTAGGAGAGCATAAAGAACGGCAGGAACATGCCGAAGTTTGCGCCCCAGGAATTCGCATACTCGAACGGTGCCTTCGGCCGCGGGTTGTCGAATCCCAGAATGCCCTGCACTTGGGCCAGGCCGGGGTGGATCAGGCCGTTCAGGAACGCGTTCGAGGCCAGCTGGGCCGGCAGTACCGCCTCCAGGAGTGACGGAAAGTCCAGCCGCGACAGGAACTGTCCGGCATATCCGCCGAGGACGGTGATGACGAACATCCATGCCATCAGCAGCACGATGCGCCTGCGGGGAAGTTCCCGCTCGGAGGTGTTGCCGATGTAAAGCATGACGATGGTTACCGCCACAAACCACGCCATGCGGTAGGCCCACGGCAGGAGGCGCACGGGTCCTTCTTCGGGCAGCAGCCCGGGGACGGGAATCCAGAGCACGACGACGCCGATGGCAGCCACCGCCAGGAACAACCACCAGATCCCGAAACCGTGCGGGAGCAGCACTGCGCGCCGTCGCAGCAGGTGATAGCCCAGGGGAGCTGCCATCAGCAGGAAACCCAGCACCCCGAATCCCAGGAGCCACCACACGGGAAAACCGGCAAAGAACAGCACGAAGGGCCACGCATGCAGCGCCACCCGATTTTTTGCCCCCAACATCAAGATGCCCCCTGTGCCGTTATTTACCAGGACCATTCCCAGCCGTAAGCGCCCTCGAAACCGCCCATCCGGAACGAAGCCGAGCCGTTGCCCTCCGGGACATCCAGGATGATCAGCCCCTCGGCGTCACCGCCGGGATTCACCGGGTTGGGCAGCAGATCGGCCTCGGGCACGCAGCCCGCGCTGTTGCCGACTGGATCCACCACCTGTTCGCCGTCGCCGTCCCAGGCACGGAAGTCGTGCACCGACATGGCGAAATAGGGCCAGCCGGATTCCGGCAGCTCGGGGTGGGCCTTCACCGAGAAATGGATGGCAACGAATTGCCCGTTGATGCTCGGCAGGGCGGTGTCCGCCGTGCAGGTGAAATCGGCTTGGATTTCACTGGCCTCCATCTCGGCGAACTTCTTGCCGGTTGGTTCGCCGAGCACTCCCGCCTCGCCGACTTCCGCCGGCAGGTTGCCGTGGTCGTTAAGGTCGAGTTCAGCCAGTGGATCCTTTGAGGCGGCAGCGTCAGGCTTGTCCTTCTTGGCGGCTGGGTCAGGCGTTTTTTTCTTGGCGGCATCTGCCGTGGCCGAGGGCGACGGTTTCGCCGTCGCCTCCTTCTTGTTGCCGCTGCCGGGCTGTGTTGCCTTGGCCGGAGTCCCGCTTGCCCTGCCGCCCACAGTGGGCAGGTCGGCCGCCGCTGGATCGGCACCACCGCTGCACGCGGATAAGGCCACAACCAGGCCGAGCGCGGCACAGCCACGGGCCATCGTTCGTTTCATTCTTCCCCCCAGATGAACCTCAAGAACGAGGCTGGCGTACCCCAGAGCGAACGCGCCGGGGAACGAAGCTGACCCGATCGTATGGCCTTCATGTGGGAAGAAAAAGGTTTCAAATACCCGACTCTTCCCCACACCGTTACCGGGGTGGGAAAGACCGGGTATTCGACCCGTAGCGGACAAGGGGAATTCGAGTAGTGCGAAAGAAGAACTGGTAGCCGCAGGCCCCCGCCGAGTGTTTCCCGTTTGTTTGATCCCCGGCAATATTGGTGCAGCCTAGGGTCTTTTCTTTGATCCCGATTTGCATGTCCGGGATACCGAATGAGGGGCCGCAGCTATTCCGCCGCGAAAGCGGAAACGGGGGAGAACAGGAATAAACAATGCGAAGACTCTTATCCATATTTACGGGACTACTGCTGGTCGCCGGCATGGGATTGGCAACGCCCGGGGCGGCCGTGGCCGCCGACGTTAGCCACACCCAGGTGGTGCGGGCGAACCCGGTCAACTACACGCCGCACGTGCTCGACGGCATCGTGTTCTCCATCGCGGAAGCGGGGGACATGATCATCCTTGGCGGCTCGTTCACGCGGGTGCAGGCGAGCACGGGAGGCCCGGAACTGGTCCGCAACCGCATCGTCGCGTTCAACAAGAACACCGGCGCGATCAGCAACTCGTTCGCACCGGACTTCAACAGCACGGTCCGCAGCGTGGTGGCATCCGCGGACGGGCAGTCCGTGTACGTCGGCGGGCAGTTCGGAACCTTGAACGGGGCCAGCGTGCAGAAGGTCACCAGGCTCTCGGTGAGCAACGGGGCCCGCGTCACCGGCTTCAATCCGGGGCAGATCAACTCGGTCGTGCACGACATGAAGTTGGTGGGGAACCGGCTGTTCATCGGGGGTGAGTTCGACAGCATTGGCGGGCAGCAACGCAGCAAGCTAGCCGAGCTGGATGCATCGTCCGGCGCGCTGCGTCCCACCGTGAACTTCGAATTCGTCGGCGGCGCGACAGGCACCGGCGACGCCGGGATCAACGTCTTCGTGCACAAGTTCGACACCACCCCGGACGGGAACACCATGTTCATCACCGGGCACTTCGCCACCGTCAACGGGGCGGATCGAAACCAGATCGCGAAAATCAATCTCGCCGGTGCGACTGCTACGGTGGACCAAAACTGGCACACGGACCGCTACGATGCCCGCTGCAACTTCCAGCGGGCTTACTATGTGAACGATCTGGACTTCGCCCCGGACGGGTCAAACCTGGCAGTCTCGACATTTGGCGGCTATGGCTCCGGTCCGCCCAGCCTCTGCGACAGCATCGCGCGCTGGGACACCGCCGCCTCCGGCCAGCAGCTCGACCCGACCTGGATCAACTGGGTCGGCGGCGACAGCATCTATGCCCTGGAGCATGTCGGCGCGCACATCTACTTCGGCGGGCACAACCGCTGGACGAACAATCCGTTCGTGGGTGACGCGGCGGGACCCGGTGCGGAAGTCCGCGAAGGCATTGGCGTCATCAGTTCCGCCAACGGCATGGCCTTGGCGTGGAATCCCGGACGTGACCGCGGTCGTGGAGTCTTCGACCTGCTGGCCACGGCCACCGGCCTGTGGGTCGGGTCCGACACCGATCGCATCGCCAACTCCCAGTACCGGGCCAGAATCGCGCATTTCCCGCTGGCAGGCGGCTATGCGGCGGCTACGGCAAGCGCACCGCGGCTTCCCGTGGATGTCCTGAAGTCGGGATCCGGCGCTGTCCAGCAGGTCTACTTCGACGGCCGCAGGGCCACTCCGGTCACCGGGGTGCCCTCCGGCAACGTGGACTGGGCCAATGTCCGCGGCGGCTTCGTGGCCGGCGGTTCGCTCTACCTGGCCATGGCCAACGGGACCATGGAAAAGCGGTCCTTCAACGGAACGCAGATGGGCGCGGCCGAGCAGGTCAACCTGCGGAACCTGGACAGGACCGACCTGGCCACGTTCGGCCGGCAGACCTCCAGCTACAAACTGGCCAACCTGGGCCAGGAGCTGCAGGGCATGACCGGCCTGTTCTACTCCAACGGACGGATGTACTACACCGTCCAGGGCCAGCCCAACCTGTACATGCGGTATTTCGAACTGGACACCGGCACCATCGGCGCCCAGCAGCACGTCATCACCGGCGCAGCCGCCGGCGTGGACTGGCGCAACGTGAGCGGCATGTTCCTGGCCGGAAACACCCTGTACTGGGCCTCCGCCAACGGCAACCTCAATGCGGTGAACTGGACCGAACCCGTCGGCCGCGATGGCCGGGTGTCCGGCACCACCGCGGCGGTCAGCGGCCCGGGCCTGGACGGCGCCAACTGGGCCGCCCGGTCGCTGATCGCACGAACCAGCACGTCCGCTCCGCCGCAGAACCAGGCGCCGGTCGCGTCGTTCACGGCGGAGTGCAACGGGTTGAGCTGCGTCTTTGACGGCTCGGGGTCATCCGATCCTGACGGTACGATCGCATCTCATGCCTGGCGGGTCGCGGGCGGACCTTCGGCCACGGGCGAGGTGTTCTCGCACACCTTCACCGCGGCTGGCAGTTACGGGGTGACCCTGACGGTGACGGATGCCGCCGGTGCAACCGCGTCGGTGACCCGGACGGTGACCGTATCGGGTTCCTCGCAGCCGCCTCCCTCTGCCAGGGTTGCGTTCGTGGGTTCGGTGGCAAGCTCCAACACCGGATCGGCCATGAACCACAGCGTCCAGTTGCCGGCGCAGGTAGCGGCCGGCGACGTGCTGGTCGCGGCGTTCTCGGCGAACTCGGCCACGGTCGGCCTGACGCCGCCGGCCGGGTGGACCCTGGCTGCGGAGGTAGGGACGACGTCCATGCGCTCGGTGCTGTACTCGAAGGTTGCCACGGCGCAGGATGCCGGGGCGACGGTGACGGTACGCACCGCCGACTGGGCGCGTGGTTCGCTGGCGGTCTCGGCCTACCGCGGGGCACAGATCAGTGCCGCGTCCTTCGGGTTCGAGCGGGAAACCGTGAGCCGGGCAACCCACACCACTCCGGTGATGACTGCCGCGGCCGGTGACTGGGTTCTGTCGTACTGGGCGGATAAGACCGCTTCGACGACGTCCTGGACGGCACCTGCCGGTGTGACGGTCCGCCAGACCGGCGCCGGGACGGGCACCGGACACCTGAGCTGGCTGGTCGCCGACAGCAACGGCCCGGTGTCCGGTACCAGGGCCGGTGGCCTGACCGCTACCGCTGACAGCGCCACCGCCAACGCCGTCATGGGCACCATCGTCATCCGCCCGGCGACGCCGTAGCAACAACTGGCAGCAAACAGACCCCGCCGGCTCACCAGCCGGCGGGGTCTGCCTATGTCAATAGGCCGTCGTCCGCCTCGATGGCCGAAAGGGCGATGTCCTTGTAGCCGACCGATTCGAACAGGATCGTGATGCGGTCCGGCTGGGTGCCCATGACGATGCCGGGCCCCCACTCGCGGTGCTTCACCGGACGCTGGATCTCGTAGCCCTCCGGCATCTCCGCTTCCCGCGCTTCAACCTCCGTTTCGGACGTAGCCTCGCAGTTGTCGCAATTGCCGCAGTAGCCGTCCGTCTCCTCGCCGAAGTAGTTCAGCAACCAGTCGCGGCGGCAATGATCCGTCTCGGCGTAGCCGCGGGCCATTTCAATCCGCGACTCGTCGATCCGGTGCCGCGCGTCGGCTTCTGCCAGTGCCTTTTCCGCGGCGGAAGCGGGGTCCGCGCCGCCGACCGCCCGGTAGCCCTTGCGGTTCACGGTGATGCTGCCGCTGTGCTCCAGGAAGTTGAGCAGGCGGGATTGTTTCCGCTGCGACAGGCCGGTGTGTTCGCGCAGCGCCGCGGGCCGGAGGGGGCCGTGGTCCCGGACGGCGTTGAAGACACCCGCGAGCTCATCGGGGTCGGGGGCGCCGCCGGCGAAGAACCGCTGCAGGCCCAGGTCCTCGGACCGATAGTGCAAGATGGTCCGCGCCGGTTCGCCGTCCCGGCCTGCGCGGCCGATCTCCTGGTAGTAACTGTCCAGCGAATCCGGGATGTCGGCGTGAACCACGAACCGCACATCCGGCTTGTCGATACCCATGCCGAAGGCGGAGGTAGCCACGACCACGTCCACCCCGTTCGCCTGGAAACGCTCATGGATCGCCTCCCGGTCCGCGGCCGTCCGGCCCGCGTGGTAGGCGTCGGTCCGCAGGCCGCGCTCGGCCAGCTCGGCGGCGTATCTCTCGGTGTCCCTGCGGGTGGCCGTGTACAGCAGGCCGGGCCCGCCGAGTTCTGCCACCTGGTCCACCACGGCCCGCCGCTTGCCGCCGTCCTCGTGATGCCGCAGGACCTGAAGGTGCAGGTTCGGCCGGTCGAAACTCTGCACGTTGATGAACGGGTCGCGCATGCCCAGCCGGTCGACGATCTCCGTCCGCGTGTGCGGTGATGCGGTGGCGGTCAGCGCGACGACCGGCGGGTGCCCCAGCCGCTTCACCACCGAGGTCAGCATCAGGTAGTCGGGCCGGAAATCGTGTCCCCAGGACGAGATGCAGTGTGCCTCGTCCACCACCAACAGCGAGATGTCCTGTTCGGCCAACCGCCGCAGGGTCTCTTCGCGGGCCAGTTGTTCGGGCGCCAGGAACAGGAACTTCGCCTCCCCGCCGGCCACCGCGTCCCACGCCGCCCGTTCCGCGGAGGACCTCACGTGCGAATTCACCGCGAAGGCCCGCTGCGCGCCCAGATCGCCGTTGATGGCATCCACCTGGTCGTGCTGCAGCGCAATCAGCGGAGAAATCACGACGGCGGTGCCCGGCAACGCCACGGCAGGAACCTGATAGATGGCGGACTTTCCGTGCCCGGAGGGCATCACGGCCAGGACGTCCTCACCGCGGGCGGCCGCCGCCATGGCGTCCAACTGCCCCTCGCGGAGCAGGTCCCAGCCGAAGGATTCTTCGGCCACCCTGCGCAATTCGTCGTGGTCGGGCGTCTGGGAATGTTCGGGCATCAGGCTCCTAGTGACTCGGGCCGGCTGGCGGCCTGGCGTCTTTCCTTTGTACAGAGAGAGAGACCGGCTGCCAAGAGGGCACTCGGAGCAGACGAGGGGATGCCCGGTGTCGGGATTGGTTGCGATCGCGGAAGGTTTCCGTCAAATATGACGCAGGAACGGCTTAAGATTCACCAAAAAATCCTCGTCGCCGCCCAGGGGAGCGTTGCGTGAGCTTTGGCTCAGCCGTACCGGGTTAGAGTTCGAATATGATCCGGATCCTGACTGTCTGCACCGGCAACGTCTGCCGGTCGCCTCTGGCGGAGCGCCTGCTCCAAACCCGTCTCGACGCCGTCCGGCCCGGGATGTTTGAGGTCAGCAGTGCCGGCATCCAGGCGCTGGCGGGAGCTCCCATGGACGCCCGCGCCGCCGGGCTGCTGCACGTTTTCGGCGGCACCTCCCACGGCTTTGTTGCCCGACACCTGACGGAGCGTCATCTGGCCGATCCGGCGCTGGTGCTCGCTATGTCCACGGAACATCGTGACCGCGTACTCAAACTGGCTCCCCGTCTCCTGAAGCGCACCTTCACTCTACGGGAGCTGGCACGTATGCTCGATGCTGTCGATGCGGATCCCGAGCTGGAGATTCCGGGCGGCAGCAGCGTCGAGGACGTCCAGGCGCGCTGGAAACGGCTGCCGCACCTCGCGGCGCTGAAGCGTTTTGAGACCCGGCCCGAGGACCCCAGCGACGACGATATCGTGGATCCCTACCGCCGCGAAGACAGTATCTACCAGCAGATGGCCCGCGAACTCGTTCCGGCCGTCGACCGGCTGGTCGCGGTGGAGCAGTCGGAACTTTCCTAGGCGGCGATACGGCACTGGATCAGTCTGAGTAATACGAATTTGCGGGACAGTTTGCTGAACATGAAAGGCAATGGGGGTATGGCGATCGGCTTGCGCATCAAGGAGTTAATCGATCCACCAGACGCGCAACCCGGGGACCGGGCCGAGCCTGCCGGAGGCTCACCTCGCTTGCGGTCGTGGGGGCGGATAGTTCAGCGCCGCCTCGTCGTGACCGACCTTTTGGTGGTGGCCGGGGCCCTGCTTGCCGCCCAGATCATCCGCTTCGGTGTCACCGAAGCCGACCTGAATTTCAGCGGCGTGGCCGGCGCTTACTGGGGTGTTTCGTTTGTACTGGGCGCGTTGTGGATTTCCGCGCTGGCCATGACGCGCAGCCGGGCGCTTCCCGCTCTGGGGATCGGCAACGACGAGTATCGTCGCGTCATCAGCGCCACCATCGGAACCTTCGGGGTGTTTGCCATCGGCACCATGCTGGTCGATTTCCCCATCGCACGGGGATATCTGGCCATCGCCCTGCCCTTGGGCCTGGTCCTGCTGTTGCTCACCCGTCGCCTGTGGCGGCAGGAATTGCTCCGGCAACGCGGACGCGGCGAATACATGGAGCGGACCCTCATTGTCGGCGAGATGGCGGACGTCCGGTATGTAGCGCGGAAAGTTCTTAAGACTCCGGAGTCCGGCTACCTCCTGGCCGGTGCAGCGGTGAGGTCTGCTGTGGAGCGGGCAGTCGACCTGCCGGAGGGAGTGACCGTTCCCATCGTCGGTAGACCGGAGGACGTGGTTGCGCTCGTTAAGGAGCAGGATTTTGACACAGTGATCGTTGCCGGCGCCCCGGTCGAAAGCCAACGGTACGTTAAGGAACTCAGTTGGCAGCTCGAGGGCACGCAAGCCTCGCTGGTAGTGGCCAGCAAGCTGGTGGACGTGGCTGGTCCCCGGATTCATTGGCGGCCGGTGGAAGGCCTGCCGCTGATGAGCGTCGAGCTGCCCCACTATGAAGGGTCGAAGTTTGCCTGGAAGCGCCTGTTGGACGTGGTGGCCAGCGCACTCGCTCTGGTGTTCCTATCGCCGCTGATGCTGCTCATTGCGCTGGCCGTCCGTATGGACAGCAGCGGCCCGGTATTCTTCCACCAGGAGCGCGTCGGCGTCAGGGGCAGCCGGTTCCTGATGCATAAGTTCCGCTCCATGGTTCCCAACGCCGAAGAATGCCTGCACGAGCTCTCGGCCCGGAACGAGCACGACGGCGTGCTGTTCAAGATGAAGAGCGACCCCCGCATCACCAGGGTCGGGGCCTTTATCCGCCGCTATTCACTCGATGAGCTGCCCCAGCTGTGGAACGTGCTCGTCGGCGATATGTCCTTGGTAGGCCCCCGCCCGCCCCTCCCCAGCGAGGTGGAAGGCTACGAGCAGTACACGCACCGCAGGCTCCTCGTGCGGCCGGGCCTTACCGGTCTGTGGCAGGTCAGCGGCAGGTCCGACCTCTCGTGGGAAGACAGCGTCAGGCTGGACCTCTACTACGTGGAAAACTGGTCCTTTGCAGGGGACCTGACCATCATGATGAAG
Source organism: Arthrobacter sp. Y3223166 (assembly GCF_059090935.1). Taxonomy (NCBI): domain Bacteria; kingdom Bacillati; phylum Actinomycetota; class Actinomycetes; order Micrococcales; family Micrococcaceae; genus Arthrobacter; species Arthrobacter sp. Y3223166. The sequence goes on from NZ_JBNHGE010000004.1 coordinate 76,166, forward strand.
ACAGTCAAGGCCGTCATCGGCAAGGATGGCGCCTACTAGCCGAAATGAGAGAAGCCCCTCGCACCGATTGGGTACGAGGGGCTTCCTATGCAATCAGCGCAGTCGAGAGGGCGACCGCTCGTCGCCGCTGAGCACGGCTTGGAAATCATCCGTCGCGCGGGCGTGCCGGACCGGACCGGCCTTTGCCCTGGAGCCGCGGCGTTTTTTGGCGGGCCGGCGTCCCGGAGCCGCCTCTTCCTGCTGGTAGTACTGGCCGTAGTAGCCGTACTGGGCGGCATCCGCGCCCTGCGTGGGAACACGGTTCAGAATGACGCCGAGAACGTGGGCCTCCACGCGGCGCAGGTTGCCCAGGGCCTTTCCTACTTCGTCCTCGGTGGTCTTGCCGGCGCTGATGACCACCAGCGAGCCATCGGCAATCTTGGACAGTACGGCAGCATCCGTGACCGGCAGCAGTGGCGGCGCGTCGATGAGCACAATGGCATGCTCGGCAAGGCGCTGGAGCAGCTCGTTCATGGCTTGGGACCCCAGCAGCTCGCTGGGATTGGGCGGCACGCGTCCCGAACCGAGGACGGCGAGGTTCGGTGCCGGGCCCCACAGCTGGAGCACGTCCTCGAGCTCCGCGCTGCCGGTGAGCACATCCGTGACACCGGCTCCCGGTACCAGGCCGAACATGTCCACGACCACCGGCCGGCGGAGGTCACCGTCCACTACCACCACACGGTGGCCCGAGGCGGCGATGGTGACCGCCAGGTTGGCAGTAACGCTCGATTTGCCTTCCGCCGGCACCGAGCTCGTGACCACGATGATCCGCGGCGGATTGTCCACATCCACGAAGGTGAGGTTGGTGCGCAGCTCGCGGAGCGCCTCGGACATCGCATGGGCGGCCCGGTCCCCGTTGGTCTCCAGCGAGCCCGTCTCTACCACCTTCCGGGACGAGGCCAGCCGCTTGTCTTCGGGAAGCGTGCCGATCACGGAAACGCCGAATTCGCGTTCCAGCCGTTCCGCCGACCGGATCCGGCGGTCCAGGTGGTTGCGGATCAAGGCGTACGCGAGCCCGAGCATGAGACCCAGGACCACGCCAATAGCCAGGGTGAGCTTGACGTTGGGGGAGGCCGGCGCCGTCGGCAAGCCCGCCTCAGCCAACGGTGCGACCCGGACCCCGGCCTCGGCCCCCGCATCCCCACCGGTTTCAATCTCCTCCACCTGCTCCGCCAGGGCCGAAACCCAGGCATCCGCCAGCTCCCGGGCTTCCACCGCATTCGGGGCGGCCGCCGTGATCCGCAGCTCCGCGGTATCCAACGGGGTCTCCACGGTGATTTCCTCGATGAGGTCCTCTGCGGTCACATTCAGCCCGAGTTGCTGAATGACGTTCTCGGCCACCGGACGGGACTCGGCCACGCTGGCATAGCTTTTGACCTTGGATTTGGCCAGATTGTCAGCGGCAAGTGCATCGATATCGGCGTCCGCCGCCGCAATGACCATACCGGTGGACTGCGCCTCGTAAACGGGCTTTTGCAGCAGGGTCCAGCCAAACGCCATCAGCGTGACCAGCATGGTGATCACAGATATTCCGCGCCAGTGCGTATGGAGGATGTGCAAGTAATCCCGGAGTTGCAGTCCTTGAGGCTGTTCCTCGGTGTAGTTGTGTTCCACGAGCCTGGTGTGGTCCTTCCCCTAGCCAACAAGCCTCAAACCCTGCAAGTCTAGCCGAGGACAGGGTTATATAGACCCCGTCGAGGGGCAAATGGTGAATCGTTCATTCAAAAAGGGTGGAACTTAGCTAAAAATGCGTTGTAAGCCTTTCCACCGGAGCCCTGAAAGCCGTTCCACGAGTCAGCGGTAAGGCTTGGCTCAGGTGACCGACGCCTGGTGAAGTGGGATGATTAGCGCAGACTTGTCTTGCGTATTGTCGGCCCGGCCGAGTAGCCGACGGGACAAGCTGGTTTCAGCCATCAATTCAAGGAGCACCCCCAGGTGTCTGTGGTTTCCACTCCCGCAACGCTCAAACATGCCGCCGGCATGATCGACAATGCCGAAGCGTGGCGCATCCGCAACGACTTCCCCATCCTTAACCAGCAGGTGAACGGCTCGCCGCTGGTCTACCTGGATTCGGGCGCCACGTCGCAGAATCCGCTCACCGTGCTGGAAGCGGAGCAGGAGTATTACGAACAGCGCAACGCCGCCGTCCACCGCGGCGCGCACATGCTGGCCGTCTCAGCCACCGATGCTTTCGAGAACGCGCGGGAAACGGTCGCCGGGTTCATCAATGCCGGGATCGACGAAGTGGTCTGGACGTCCAACGCCACCGAAGCCATCAACCTGGTCGCCTACGCCTTTTCCAACGCCAGCGCCGGCCGCGGCGGGGAGGCCGCATCGCGGTTTGCGCTGGGGCCCGGCGACGAGCTGGTGGTAACCGAGATGGAGCACCACGCGAACCTGATCCCCTGGCAGGAGCTCGCCTTCCGCACCGGCGCCACGTTGCGCTACATCCCGGTGGACGACGCCGGTGCGCTGCGCCTCGACGAGGCGGCGCAGGTCATTGGTCCGCGCACCAAGGTCGTGGCGTTTACCCATGCCTCCAATGTGCTGGGGACCATCAACCCGGTGGAGGAGTTGGTGCGGCTCGCCCGGGAGGCGGGGGCCGTCGTCGTGCTCGACGCCTGCCAATCGGTGCCGCACATGGCCGTGGACGTGAAATCGCTGGACGTGGACTTTGCCGCCTTCTCCGGCCACAAGATGCTGGGCCCCACCGGCATCGGCGCGCTGTACGGGAAGGCGGAGCTGCTCAACGCCATGCCGCCGTTCCTGACCGGTGGGTCCATGATCACCACCGTGACCATGGAGCAGGCTGAGTATCTGCCGCCCCCGCAACGATTCGAAGCCGGCACCCAACGCATCTCGCAGGCGGTGGCGCTGGCCGCGGCGGTCGACTACCTCCAGGAGACCGGGATGGACCGTATCCATGCCTGGGAGGCGGAACTGGGGCAGCGGCTGGTGGAAGGGCTCGCCGCGATCGACGGTGTCCGGGTGCTCGGCCCCGCCGCTGGTGCCGAACGGATCGGGCTGGCCGCCTTTGATGTCGAGGGCGTCCATGCCCACGATGTCGGCCAGTTTTTGGACGACAAGGGTATCGCCGTGCGTGTCGGCCACCACTGCGCGCAGCCGCTGCACCGGCGCCTTGGCCTGGTGGCGACCACCCGCGTCAGCACCTACCTGTACAACACCACGGACGACGTCGACGCCTTCCTGGCGGCTGTCGCCGGGGTCCGCCCGTTCTTTGGAGTTAACTGACGTGAGTGCTGAACTGCAGCAGCTGTACCAGCAGATCATCCTGGAGCACGCCAAGAAACGGCACGGCGCGCCCCTGGCCTATCCGCCGCCGGGAGACAAGTCGGGCGAGTCGCACATGCTCAATCCCACCTGTGGAGACGAAATCACGCTCCGGGCCGCCGTGCACAAGGACGGCGCCGCAACCGTGCTCTCCGGCGTCAGCTGGGACGGCCAGGGTTGCTCCATCTCGATGGCCTCCGCATCGGTGCTGAGCGACCTGGCGCAAGGCATGGAGCGGGAGGAACTGCTGAAGGTGGTGGACAACTTTCGCGAACTGATGCGCTCACGGGGCAGTGTCGAGGCCGACGAAGAAATCCTCGGAGATGCGGCCGCCTTCTCCGGCGTCTCCCGGTACCCCGCGCGGGTCAAGTGCGCCATGCTCGCCTGGGTGGCGCTGGAGGAAGCCTTGCTGGCGGCGAACTGAGCGGATCAAAAAGGGGTGACGGGCAGGCGCGAAGCGCGGACTCCTTGAGAGAGAATTAGTTCCGCACAGTTATGGCCGCGGAGGCTGAGGACTTAGCCTGGTAGTTCTTCTTGGTCCCGGTAACTTTCACCGCGATCTTGCGGCCCTTGTCGGCTACGGTGACGTTGTAGGTGGCTTTGGTGGCACCCTTGATCGCCTTTCCGTTCCGGTACCACTGGTAGGAGTATTTGCTGGGCGATCCGCCCCACTTGGCAAATTTCGCGGTCAACGTTCTCCCGGACGCGGCGGTGCCGGAAATCTGAATCTTGTGCGCCTTGAACCCGTATTGCCCCTTAGCGGTGGCCGTGAGCGTGACCGAGTATGGTGCGATTTTGATCCAAGGGTGGCTGGCTCGATCCGTGCGGTCAGTGGCCTTGACCGTAATTTTCTTGCCCAGGTCTGCCGTGGTCAACTTGTAGGTTTTCTTGCTCGCACCCTTGATGGCGACGCCGTTGCGGTACCACTGGTAGGCGTCAATGTAGGACTTGGACTTGTCGTTGAGACGTGCGGTGACCGTGTTGCCGATGAATGGGGCACCGGTGAGCTGTAATTTTGCCTTCTTGTCCCTGGCCCATTCGGAAAGACCTGAAACAATCAGATTGCGGTCGAACTCGATGCGGACTTCTTTCAGCTTTGGCTGAGCCGCGGTTGGTTTTGTGAAATGCAGATAGGAATTGAAGTCCCGTTCCTGGCCCATGTTGAAACGTATTCGTGACGTCTTGGCATCATAGTCGAATTCACGCTTCTGGAGATATTTCCCCAGCTTGTCATGTGCGCGGCCGTTGGGAGGCAGAATGGTCTGGCCGTTCAAACCTTTGGGGAAGGTGATCGAAGTCCACACCGATTCGGTAGCCCGGACATCGGGAAACGTGCCGGTGAGCATCAATAGTTCCAGGTGTTTTAGCTTTTCCAGCGGGGACGCATCAACGGCAGTTGTGTAGGGGGAGATGAGCAATGTCTTCAGCTTGGGGTTGCCGGCGGCGATGTTCGCGAACTTCAGCCCCTTCGTGGGGGAATTGATGCTGAGTCAGTCCAAGTTTTTGGCGCTGCCCAAGGCCGAGTAATCGGTCATCTTGGGTGCATTGAGCATGAGTGTTTTGAGTGATGCCGGGAGCATCGGCAGTTTGGTCATCGCACCGTTCGGCGGCCTGTCAGGCTCGACGCTGCCAATGTCGAGCCTGTCCAGCTTAATGAACTGCGTGAAGTTCGCACCATTGGCCGTCGTCCTGCATTCGAGGTGAGAGACTTCCTCTAGGGACGCTGAGGACAAAGCTGGCCCTCCTGCATACTCCACGGAAATGCAGCCTGCCGGGAGTGAGACGGCAGCGTGCGCCGGCGTCGCTGTGATAGCACCTGCCGCCAAAGTAAAAGCGGCAGCAACCGGCATCATTGCTCTTGCTAATTTCAAGGATCCCCCCGGCCGAAGCGTGTTCAAGACATACGCTTGAGCACGGTGATGTGCGGCATATCAGCCGCCGAGAATCAACCTAGCAGATTAGTAAGCCGTTCTTCAGGCTTTTCCCACATAAAGCAGGATTGTCACGTGCCAAGCGCTTTGTTTGGTCCAATGCCGGCGTTGCCTGCTGCAGTTAAGTGTTCGTGCTGCCGGCTTGGCTGCCTTGGCCAGTACCGATATCGATCGGTAGTTCTTGGCGTTGCAGTGCCCGGTCGACTCGTTTTCTGGCCTCAATACTGACGATGACTGATTCGGCCGTGACCGCCGTTGTTCCCGTGACAATGGGAACCTCGATCGATTGACTGGGCGCAGCACAAGGGGGCCGGGCGGCGCACTCGCGCGGCCCGGCCCCTTCTCTGGCCTGCTGGCGGCAGACTAGCCCGCGAGGCCGCGGGCGCCGATCACCAGCGTGGCGATGCCCAGGATCATGGAGGTGGTCGCCTTCATGAACTCCATGGTGAAGTAGCGGGTCATGGCGCCCTTCTCGTCTTTGGAGCGGGGGTCCTTTGACACCCGGACGAGATGCGGGGCCCAGACAAGCAAAGCCCAGACGCCGGCAAGGATCAGCACCCAGGCCAGGGCAGCCGGAATATTCACTGCAGTGGCTCCCGGGTCAGGCGCGGCCGGACAGCCAGGCCTCGGCCTGCTGCGCCTGGATGTTCAGGGCCTTGCCGAGCATCGGCTCGGCGGCGGCGGCGATCTTGCCGCCCAGGAACGGAATGGAAGACTTCACGTCTCCGCTGAGGTCCACCCGGGTGGAGTCTCCGTCGGCAACGAGCTGCTGTACGGCGTTGACGTCCACCGGCGCGCCCGCCACCTTCATGCTGACGTCGGCAGTGCGGGAACCATCGGCCGCCGGCGCCTGCCACCGTTCCGTCTGGGTGACGGTGAGCGAGTCGCCCAGCATTTTCTTCGCAATCTCCGGCAGCCGCGCGCTGGGAACCTTGCGGACCACGGTGATCGTGAAGGCGCCCGATACATCGCCGTCGCGCTGCACCGACTCCAAGGTGCCGCCGACCAACTCGCTGATGTGGCGCAGGAACGCCTCGTCGGTGAAGGCTTCGGTGACCTTGGCTGTTGGGTAGGGGAGGGTGGTGGAAGCGCTGAGCGCCATGAAGACTCCAGACGGTGGTTGGGAACAGAGACCAGCACTCATCTTACGCGGCTGCCACGCACAACGGCTGTATAACTTTTCACCTGTCCACGACCGTTTTGTAGAAAGGCCTTGTAGGTTCTTCACATTGGGTAAAGCCCGCCGCCTCGGGAAAGGCGGCGGCCGAACAGTGGGGGCTGTATGGCTTTGAATCGACTCACCCGCAGCTGGCGCCGGATGCCGGCCGAGAGGCAGCACCGGGTCGGCAACACGGTTGTTGCCATACTCGCCATTTGCGTAGTTGCGGTGCTCGTCTACGCTCTGGTCCGGTAGGAGGGCTGCATCCTTCCGGCGAAGGAACAGAGAGAGCTTTCGCGGTAAAGTTGAACGGTCGCCCCGGGGTTCTGAAGAACTTCGGGTGTTTGTGTTGCACGTCGACCGGGAGAATTTACCACCATGAGCCTGAACGGACTGCTGGCTGCCCTTGCCGAGGACCAATCGTTCGCGCGGGTACGGGTGCAAGCCGCCCGGCCGGTGAGCGAGCGCAGCGAGGACCTGCAGATCGGCGCACCGCCCGGGCTGCGGGCAGCGTTGCTGGCCGAAATGGTGCAGGGGCTCGAATCGGGCGCCAGGGAGGGAACCTCGGGCGGCGACGATTTCGGCGTCGGCGTGGTGCTGGCGGTGACGGCGACCGGGCGGGAGACCGAAGACTTGGCGGCGGCGCTGCGCAGCTATCTGCCGGATGAGTCGATCGAGGAGTTCCCCAGCTGGGAGACCTTGCCGCACGAGCGGCTCTCGCCGCGCTCGGACACGGTGGGGCGCAGGCTATCGGTGCTGCGCCGGCTGAAGCACGACGACGGGGCTGCGCCGCTGCGGGTGGTGGTGGCGCCGGTGCGCGCGGTGCTCCAGCCGTTGGTGCAGGGGTTGGGGGAGCTGCAACCGGTGTCGCTGACCGTGGGCGACGAGGTCGCTTTCACCGACGTGGTCCGGCGGCTGTCCGAAGCCGCCTATGCCCGCGTGGACATGGTGAGCCGACGCGGCGAGTTCGCCGTGCGCGGCGGAATCCTGGACGTCTTTTCGCCCACCGACGACCACCCCGTCCGGATCGAGTTCTTCGGTGACGAGGTTGAATCGATGCGCTGGTTTGCCGTCGCCGACCAGCGGTCCCTTGCCGGCGAGAACGTCAAGCACCCGTCCCGGCTGTTCGCTCCGCCGTGCCGGGAGCTGCTGATCACCCCCTCGGTCATGAGCCGCGCCGCAAAGCTGAAGGACCAGATGCCGGCGGCGGCCGACATGCTGGAGAAGATCGCCGGGGGCGTCGCCGTCGAAGGCATGGAATCGCTGTCGCCGGTGCTGGTGGACGCCATGGTGCCGTTCATCGGGGAGCTTCCGCCCGGTTCCATCGCCGTCGTCATTGAGCCGGAGAAGGTGCGCGGCCGCGCCCATGACCTCGAGACGACGAACGACGAGTTCCTGGCCGCCGCGTGGGCGACGGCCTCCGAGGGCGGGGACGCGCCGCTGGACCTGGCGCTGCAGGGGGATCTGGAGCAGGCCGGCTTCCGGTCGCTGGGGGACACCCGAGCCAAGGCCGCGGAACAGCAGGTGTCGTGGTGGTCCATCACCTCGTTCAATCCGGACGACGAAACCGTGCTGGACATCGACACGTTGACCATCGCGGCCAGGGAACCCAGGGGCTACCAGGGCGATGTGGCCGAAATGATGGAGTTCATCGGTTCCCGCGTGCGCGACCAATGGCGCGTAGTGGTGGCCACCGAAGGTCCCGGCCCCGCCGCCCGCATGGCCGAACTCTTCCACGATGCCCAAATCCCCGCCTCCCGCGTCGAATCGCTGGAGAACGAGCCGCAGCCCGGGATCATCGAAATCACCACGGCCAGCACGGGCAAGGGATTCGTCTTCGACGGGCTGAAGCTCGGCCTGCTGACCGAAGCCGACCTGCTGGGCCGGGCCACCGCACGCTCTACCAAGGACATGCGGAAGATGCCGTCGCGGCGGCGCAACGCCGTGGATCCGCTGCAGCTGACCGAGGGCGACTACGTGGTGCACGAGCAGCACGGCGTGGGCAAGTTCATTGAACTGGTGCAGCGCTCCACCGGCGCCGGACCCGCCAAGGCCATGCGCGAATACCTAGTGCTGGAATACGCCTCGTCCAAGCGCGGCGCCCCCGGGGACCGGCTGTTCGTGCCGACGGACCAGTTGGACCAGGTCACCCGGTACGTGGGTGGCGAGACCCCCGTCCTGTCCAAGATGGGCGGATCCGACTGGGCAAAGACCAAGAGCCAGGCCCGCAAGGCCGTCAAGGAGATCGCCGGGGAGCTGATCCGGCTGTACTCGGCCCGGATGGCCTCCCGGGGGCACGCCTTCGGACCGGACACCCCGTGGCAGCGCGAGTTGGAAGAAGCCTTCCCCTACATCGAAACGCCGGACCAGCTGACCACCATCAACGAGGTCAAGGCAGACATGGAGCGGGAAGTCCCGATGGACCGGCTGATCTCGGGCGACGTGGGCTACGGCAAGACCGAGATCGCGGTGCGGGCCGCGTTCAAGGCGGTCCAGGACGGCAAGCAGGTTGCCGTCTTGGTTCCCACCACCTTGCTGTCCCAGCAGCACTTCGAGACGTTCAGCGAACGCTTCTCCGGGTTCCCCGTCAGGGTCAAGGCGTTGTCCCGCTTCCAGACCCCCAAGGAAGCCAAAGACACGATGGAAGGCATCAAGAACGGCAGCATCGACGTCGTCATCGGAACGCACCGGCTGTTGTCCAAGGAGGTCCAGTTCAAGGACGTGGGCCTGGTCATCGTGGACGAGGAGCAGCGCTTCGGCGTCGAGCACAAGGAAGCGTTGAAGAAGATGCGCACCAACGTGGACGTCCTGGCCATGTCCGCGACGCCAATCCCGCGCACCCTGGAGATGTCCCTGACCGGCATCCGCGAGACCTCCACGCTGGCCACCCCGCCGGAAGAGCGCCATCCGGTGCTGACCTATGTCGGCCCGTACACCGACAAGCAGACGACCGCGGCCATCCGGCGCGAGCTGATGCGCGAGGGTCAGGTCTTCTTCGTGCACAATCGAGTGTCGTCCATCGAGCGCCAGGCGGCGCGGATCCGGGAGCTGGTGCCCGAGGCGCGGGTGGAAGTGGCGCACGGGCAGATGAGCGAGTCACGGCTGGAGCAGATCATTGTTGACTTCTGGGAGAAGCGCTTCGACGTCCTGGTCTGCACCACGATCATCGAGACCGGGCTGGACATTTCCAACGCGAACACCCTGATCGTTGACCGGGCGGACCGGTACGGCCTCTCCCAGCTGCACCAGCTGCGCGGGCGGGTGGGCCGCGGCCGGGAACGGGCCTACGCCTATTTCCTGTTCGACGCAGAGAAACCACTGGGCGAAGTTGCCCTCGAGCGGCTGAAAGCCGTGGCCGCGCACAACGAGCTGGGCGCCGGCATGCAGTTGGCCCTGAAGGATTTGGAGATCCGCGGCGCGGGCAACCTGCTGGGCGGAGAACAGTCCGGACATATTGCCGGCGTCGGCTTTGATCTGTACATCCGGCTGGTCGGCGAGGCGGTGGCCGACTTCCGCGGCGACGCCGAGCAAAAGGTCGCCGAGATGAAGATCGAGCTCCCGGTGAACGCGCACCTGCCGCACGATTACGTGCCGGGGGAGCGGCTGCGGCTGGAGGCGTATCGGAAGCTGGCGCAGGCGACCACCGGCGAAGCCATCGACGAAGTGGTGGCCGAGCTCACGGACCGCTACGGCGAGTTGCCGGAACCCGTGCAAAATTTGGTAGCCGTGGCACGCTTCCGGGTGCAGGCCCGTGCAGCCGGACTGACCGACGTGGCCGTGCAGGGCAACTTCATCAAGTTCGCGCCGGCATCGCTGCGGGAGTCCAAGGTGATGCGGCTGAACCGGATGTACCCGGGTTCCCAGGTGAAACCGGCGCTGGACTTTATCCTCATTCCTAAGCCCAAAACCGCCCGGATCGGCGGCAAGGACCTGGCCGACCTGGCCATCCTTGAGTGGGCGCAGGGCGTGATCGACGCGGTGTTCAAGGATTAGGAGCGTATGACCCCGTGCAGCGACTCTCCAGACCGTCACCGTACCTAGGCTCTACTAGATGGGTCTTGGGCTGGACTAAAGCGCCACGGTCGGTGAACCGCACCCTGTTCCGTTGGCTCCCGACATATGACGACTCATTCATTGCAGCAGGATGTTCCTCGCTCGAGCCCTACTACCCGCCGAGTTTGGCCGCAATTTCAGCGTAGCGCGGAAACATGAAGCCCCGCTGGCGCAGGTATCAAGGAGTTCGGCATCTCCCAGGTGGCCCTGCATTTCTGGCTAAAGAAGTGCGTCATCGAAGACGGCGTCCGGCCCTAGCCTAACGGAGAAGGGAAGCCTGAGCTACGCGACGAGAAGAAACGGATACGGCTGCTGCAGCAGGAAAACGATGCGCCGGGCCGCGGTGTTCTTCGCCCAGGAGTTGCTCCCAGAATTGAATTTACGTTGATCCTCGACCTTACCGTCGGACTGAGTCCCCCGTCGCGGCGGTCTGCCGGTGCTGGCTTGCTCCAAGGAGGCCTTCTACAAATGGAAGGCCAATCCGGTCCCCGATAGGGGATTGGGATGATCCACATCAAGCATCGCAGCACTGGACATTAATGTCGACGATCCGGCCTTCGTGTACCGGTTCATGGCCGACGATCGCGCCCTTGTGCATCAGCGCGGTGAGATTCGGGCGCAGCGATGTTCAGTTGGCGCACCTGGTCCATCTTCGTCAAGAAGAGGGGAATCAGCGGCAAGGCAGACAACTTGCAGATCGCGCGTGCATCATCGAATTTTTGCAGTCTTTCCCTTCTGTAGAATCTGGGAGGAGGCCAGCTGCGCCTAGGTCTCCGCTCGGGTGGGTCACAGGCATTGGTGTGCAAGCCGTGAACAAGAACTTTATGAAAAGGCTGGCTGAATGACGAAATCTGTCGCTATCATCGGAACGCGAGGCTATCCCAGCTACTATGGGGGCTTTGAAACCGCAGTGCGAAAGCTAGCGCCCTATTTGGCTGCACGTGGCTGGGACGTCACCGTTTATGGTCGAAACGGATCAACGTTGGAAGATGATCCCGACCGCGACCCAGCGGTGCGGACTGTTATAACTCGGGGTATCGAGAATAAATCCCTCAGCACTTTGTCTTTTGGTCTAACTTCTGTCATGCATGCCCTGATAGAAAAGCCCGATGTAGCACTGGTTATGAACGTTGCGAACGGTTTTTGGGTTCCATTGCTCACTATGCGCGGCATCCCAGTGGCCGTCATCGTGGACGGAATTGAATGGGAGCGGGCTAAGTGGGGTAAGTTAGCGAGGATGGTCTTCAAGCTTGGCGCTAAATTCACCGCCCGCTTCGCCAAGCAACTCATCACAGATTCCAAGGAGATACAGAGGGTCTGGCAGGCGGCGTTCAATAGAGAAAGCGTCTTTATACCATACGGCGCAGAATTCCCGGAGGACCTGCCTGTCGAAGACGGACTTGAACACAGGGGATACATACTCGCGGTAGCTAGATTTGTTCCAGAAAACACCATTCCTCAGTTTTTTGACGCAGTGCAAGATATGGCGCACGACTATAAGATTGTGATTGTCGGGTCGTCTGGATATGGTGGCGAACTGGATGAAAGAGCTCAGCAGCTACATGATGCTAACGAGAATGTCGTTTGGCTGGGGCACCTAAGCGACGACCGCCGCTTACTCTCGCTATGGCAGCATGCCGGTGCTTACTTCCATGGACACAGTGTGGGCGGAACAAATCCTGCTTTGGTTCAAGCCATGGCGTGTGGAGCTCCGATTGTGGCCCGGGACACGGTGTACAACCGTGAGGTTCTCGGTGCCGTTGCCGTGTACGTGCCACCGTTCTCGGACGCAATCCGAAGCGCCCTCCAGCGGACTATGATTGGAGCGGCGGAAGCCAGCAGTGAAGCATCGATTGAACGTGCACTGGAACAATATTCATGGGATGGCGTTTGTCAGAAATACGATCGCATCCTGGCGGACTTGGCTCGATGCGAAGCACGCAAAGAGGCAAGAACCTACGCGGATATCAAGCAACGGTGAAAGCTATCAGAAAGATTGGTCTTCGGGCAAACCGTGGAAAAGAAGAGCCGGACCCAACGATTTCCGTGCCAGTAATCGATGCCGAACATAGTATCCGCGTAATTCCCGAGCTTCGAGCAGCACACGTTGAGCACAATAGTCATTTCGCTGCTCCAGGCGAGTTATACTTCTTCGGCACAAAATTCGACCTCGCAGGAACGACCGTACCCAGCTGGGCAACGAGAGTGAGTCTAGTTGAGTGCCTCAGCATGCTCGCTAAATCTGATGCTGCGATTCTCGAACTGCCGGAGCCCCTGTGGGTGCGGTTCCTTCCGAGATCGATTTTGATGGCAATAGTGTGGAAGCTGAGCGCAGTCATGAGCTTCAAGCGCCGCCGCATTGTCTCCTTTGCTATTGAAAACAACAACCTCGAAACGCTTGTTTGCCCCAACCGCCGAATTGGTCAGCTACTGACCCGGCCATTTGGGTTGTTTCTCGGGGTCTACATCAGAGTATTCTTTGACCGTATCGCTTATGGCAGCAATGGTTCCATCGAGACTTACCATCGTATCCCGTTCGTCAGAAGCGTGCCTTGGCGCCTCATTCCGAGACTGCCAATATCAAAATATACTGGCGATCCAGAGGTTGGCGGGACTGATCTTCGCTTTTTGTTCGTTGGTCAACTGGAAGAGCGAAAAGGATTACGCGAATTAATGACAGCCTGGCCATCGGTAGAAATACAAATGCCGACGGCTAAATTGTCAATAGTCGGTTCCGGCTATCTTGAGCAGGAAGTTAAGCAGTGGGTGAGTGAGAACCCCTTGGCTCGCGATTACAGAGGTTTTTTGCCTCATGCCGAAACGGAGCATGTGATGCGCCGGTCTCACGTCCTAATTGCCCCTTCGAAACGCTACGGGCGGTGGCGTGAGCAAATCGGCCTTCCTATCACTGAAGCCCTTTCGCACGGACTGACAGTGGTGACAACAGACGAGACGGGATTAAGTCATTGGTTAAGCGACAACGGCCACGTTGTGGTTCCATCTTCCGCCACGGCGACTCAACTGGCCACAGCCATTGTGCTGGCTGGAAGGTCGGTAAGACCCAAATCTGAGGTCGTAGCTGTGTTACCCGATGTACCGGGAAGGATACAAGCCGACTTGTGGTTGCATGGGGTAGCCGAGTGAACCTGAATCACTGTTGAACGAGGGCAGGACGAATGACGTTGGAAAACACTGCAGCGGTTATTGTTCATTATCGCAACTATGCTGCCATTGCTAATACTGTGCAACGTTTGATAGAAGAAGGTATTGGTGCTGATAGGATTCTTGTCGTTGACAACAGCGAACAGCCTGAGCGGCGCACCGAATTCATTGAATCATTGCCAAACGGGGTGCTGATCGAGTTTAGCGAGAATATTGGGTACGGAGCAGCGGCGAACAAAGGATTTCAGTTCTGGAATAGAGCCATCGACTCTCCAGAATTCATTCTCGTCAGCACACACGAGTCTGTCCCGGAGATGGGAGCGATTCGGGAACTTCTCATGCATATGGAAAGTAGTCCCCGAGCCGCAGTAGCGGGACCAATGCTGGTAACGGGCGCAAGTTCCCAATGTGTTTGGTCTATGGGCGGTTACTTGACCCGACAATTAGGTTTACCACGTCATAAAATGCATATGTCGGACCGACGATTCGTAATGAAAGAGTCGCCGCGGCGCGCTGATTGGCTAGACGGTGCCTTTCTTCTTTTTCGGTCGTCTGTGGTATTCCGGAATGCTTTCGACGAAGACTTTTTCATGTACATGGAAGAAACATTCTTTCAAATGAAACTCGCCCGCTCCGGGTGGGAGTGCTGGCTTGTCCCCACTGCAGTTGTTTGGCAAAGTTCAAATGGCGTCCCACCGTATTTTCTGACCAGAAACCTTCTGATACTGAATCGAAAGCTGGGGCGCCCGATCCGGGGGCTCGCTGCATCGAGTTACTCCCTCCTTCGTGCGCTTCTTGCTGACACTTTGCACCGGCGTCCCAGGGACGGATGGGCGGACCTCTTTAAGGGATTCTGTGACGGGTTGCGGTTCAAGGAGGCTGAAGCGAGCCTCCCGAAAAGTGTAGTCTTAATCAATCCCCTGGGGGGTGCTCTCAAACATTATGCCGAGGCCTTGAGAGAAACCTTCATGGCACAAGGAACTGATGTTCGAGTCATATCCATGTATGAGCCATCTGTGTCGAAAGGTTCCCGCCTCCGATGGGTCATTGACTACTTTAGGAGCCTCCTTGAGGCTCGGGAAGAGGTAGCGCGCGGTCAGCCTACGGCCACGCTCATCACGTGGCCCGTATTGGGATTTATCGACCTTTTGCTCGTCAAGATGATTGTTCGCGGGCGAATAAGCGTAGTTATGCACGATCCTAAACCGTTAGTGCGTTCGCTCGGCTATGGGAAGAAGTGTGCATCGGCTGTTCGCCGTTTCAATCGGCGGGCCGGCATGATTGTTCACAGTGCAGCGGCCGCTGAGGAATTGAAACGCTCGGGCTGGGATGATTCCAGTTTTCACATTCTTCCTCATCCCGTTATGATGCCACTCGCATCAAAACTTGGGGATGGCCAGAAAAAAGCACGCCCCCTCATACGAGTGCTTGGCCAATACAAAGCGGATCGGGACCTGGATGCACTGCACGGAATCGCTGAAGCCTTCCGGAATAAAGCAGATCTCGAAATTTGGGGACGCGGATGGCCTCAACTGCCAGGATGGTTTGTGCAGTCTCGATTCGTTTCCGAGCATGAACTGGACAGGCTGATAGACACTAGCAGCGCGGTGGTAATTCCATATAGCCGCTTTTATCAAAGCGGAATTGCGTTCAGGTGTTTGGAGCGAGGAACTCCTTTCGTAGGACCTGCTGGAACCAATCTCGCGGAGATACTTGGAATCGGGTCTCGGCTGCTCGTCACGTCACCGCAAGCGGAAGATGAGGGATCATGGGTCGGGGCGCTGAGATTTGCCTGTTCAGGAGGAACCGAAGAGATTTTGAAAGCAGCCAAAATATGGCGTCTCGGCGCAGAAGATGCGTGGTCTGCATGGGTTGGTGGTAATCCCCGTGCAGGACACTAGGTATGTAATGTTGGTCCTAGGGGAGACCACCGCTGAAAGCGATGAAGCCTGGCTAAAGAGCTCGAAAGTTAGCCGAGTGGTTCGCCTCAATCATGTCAGCCAGGGTGGACGCAGATGCGGAAGCCGCATGCTCGGAATAGGCCTTGACGCCTTAAGGCTTGCCCTACGCGTCCGGTTGTCATGCATCCAAGGGCCCTTTTTAGCTACTAACCCCTGGATAGCGGCCGCACTGAAAGTGCTCGGTGAGTCCCGGTTTGTTGTTACTGGGATCTATTCCCACCGGGGAAGCCGAAGTTGGCAGTTGCTGCGCATGTTAATTGCAGATGCCCCTGTTATAACTCTATCTGCGGTTGAATCTAGTTTCTGGAACGAAGCCGGTGGAAACGCCCAATTTATGCGTTACGGAAATACTTTCGCTTATGATTATCCTGCAGTCAGAACCAGCGACCTTAGAATCTTTGTCGGCGGGTCTTCGGACCGCGACCTTGATATGGTTGCTGCTTTGGAAGATGAGATCAAACAAGCGTCAGAGCCCGTAAGTCTCGTTGTGTCGGCAGGGACCGAGAAACGTTCATGGCGCGCCGGTACGCGATCCATTGACCATAGCGGTCCGATAAGTCAGAGTGAGTTCGGGCAGCTAATGGGAGAAAGTTCTGTAGTGTTCTTGCCTCTTAGGGAGAATTATCGAGCTGCGGGGCACATGGTTCTAATTGGCGCACTTCAACTTGGCATTCCTGTAGTCACGACGCACACGACGGGCATGGCAGAGTATTGGGCCTGCACTGGCGTTAGGTTACTTGATCCCGAAGCGCCGCTCATCCCACAATTAAGGCAAGCGTCCGAAGCTGCATCACCGAATCATGAGGAGATTCGGAGGTATTGGAGTAGCGAATTGAGTCGTGAGTCCTATATCAAGCGGGTTAAAGCAGTTCTTGACTCTATTCAATAAGCAAAGCGTCAGAGGTTGTGCGCATATCGTGTGCCAGCAGCGGCGTGATCGGGTGCGGGAATTGGTAACGTGTCCCTATGTTCTTCGTCAAGGGGTCAGGCTGCCTTGATCGGGCGTGCTACGTAGAGGGTCATATCGCGGAGCATTGCGAAGAGGACATCGCACCGCTCTCGGGAGAGAGGTGAGCGAAGGCGGAGGGGAACAGGGCGCGTTTGAGGACTTTGTTGCCCTTCTTCGACGGATGGTCGCCGCGGATAGAGGTGCCCGATCTCCAGGTCACGGGGCGAAACCGGAGTAGGAGGTCAGATGTCCTGCGGAGGCGAGGTCTTTGCCGACGATCTCGGTGATGATTCGTGCTTCCGTCCTGACGCCGGCCGCCGGCATAAATGACAGGACGAGGTTAAGGGGGTGGGCCTTCACGAGTTCTTCCGTCCGGGCCAGCGCCTGGGCACGCTTGGCCGGCTGCGGGGGTTGCGGTCATTGGGAAAACGTCGACCGATGCTGGTATCGTCACCTTCAACTCTGATTTTTTCCAGCTCTGCGAAAAGACTGCATCGCGCTGAGTGAACTCGATCGGCTGGTTTTCTTGACAGAAATATTCAGAAACTTGAACTCATTAAGAACCTCGTGTATGAATTTCTGGGCCTCCACTTCCAGCGGAACGAGGGTACCGCGAAAGCACTGAATTAGGTATGGTATTGATGCACAGAGCCATTGTGATCGCAGTCTTAGAAGAGGACCGTCGCCGAGGGGTGGCTTCAATCGCTAAGGGCACTGCTTCACGTGCCCGCGCTCTCCGACATGTCATTTAGCGCGACAATCGATCGTGCCCGCGCAAAGTTTGTGCGCGGCGGCAGGCATCTAGGTGCACCCGCGCTGTCGTTGGCCTCTCAACTTTCCGGCCTCGTTCAGTTGGCAGCGCTTCTCTGGAGACATGGCCCGAGCAACGCAACGGATGCTTACTTTTATCTCTTCAACCTGGGTAATTTACCGACCCAGATTCTGATTGTTGGCGTTCTCTATCCTATGATGCTCAGCGCAAACCGCGTGACGCGAAGGGGGGCGGTTCGCTTCGGATGGTGCGTCCCGCTAGCAGCCTTGATTGCGGTGGCAGGCGGCGCCGGATGGTTATGGGCACAGGGCCGGGTAAGTGACGCGCTCCTACCCATACTAGTTCTCGCTGCGGTCAACGCCATCCTTCAGGCAAGGCTGTGGTACATGGCAGTAGCTGCAGAAGCAGAGGGAGATCCTCGGTGGGTGGCAGCCGTCGCCCTCCCGGCCAATGCGCTGGCCACGCTCGTTCTCCTAGTGCCCTGGTCCTCATCGGATGACACAGTGACCGCGATGATGGGGGCCCTTTGCTCAGCCAATGCGCTCTTTTTGGTCGTGATGACTAGGAAAAAAGTCGGACACACGGCACTAAACCGTTTGCCGGCCCAATCAGTACGTAGGCACACGGCGCACTGGTGGTTCCTCACGAAGTCATTCGTGGGCTACGGGGGCCTGATGATAGTGCAGTCGATCGCACTCGTGCTTCCACCAGCGGTACTTACTCTTCTGTCGTTGCCGATGAAGATCGTGGGGTCAGTCGCCGCTACCTTCGTAAACGCGGTGATGCCGCTGTTGGTTCATCAAGGCACTGAGTCCCCACAGGCTGCTCGGAGCTTCCTACGACAGTTGGGCGTGTTGCTTGGGACCGTTGCTCTGGTCGGCTCCGCGGGAGCTTACATCCTGTTCCCGCAATACTTCGTGATAGCGGCAATCGTAGCCCTCTGGCTCGTAGTTTCCGCAGCGTCCTCGGTGGCACAACGCATGACATTCAGGTTCCTCTCGCCGAGTGCTTCAAAGGTTACTATTATCGTCGTCCCCGTCATCGTGGTGGCCGTAGCACTTTCCGCACAGGCAGACAGGTTCGGCCTGGTGGCACTACTCTCCGCATACGCTCTTGTAGATGCTGCCTCGTCCTTTCTCCTCCTGCTGTTCCTTCGAGATCGGTTGATGGCTTTCGTAACTGGGCTAATCGCAGCCGTCCTGTCCCTCATTTGGGTAGCTAGCCTTCTCTTGCCAGTCACTGCATATGGGGTGGTGCAATAAGAACGCATGCCTCGAGTACTTGCTTGAGGAGCAGTTGGCACGTCGAAATGGGGATAGCCTGACTGGGTCCCGTCTCAGCCATCGCATCTGGACTGACTGATGGAGTTCGGTAGGAAAGGGCCTTCGCACGACGCCAGAGGCTTCTGGGCGAGTATCCCAGCTGTTTCGGGGCGAGCACCGGAGTATTTTGGCGGCGAGCATCTTTTCGCCCCTACGGTACATCCGCGACCACTTCCAAGAACTGGAACCCCGCCCTGTCGCGGCCATCCAACCGAGTGTCCTATTCCGTCGTTCGGTGAAACGTTGCCGCTAAACTGTGAGCTGTCCCAAATTCAGGCTCAGGGGGAATCATGGAAACCATCAACCAGCGGTTAAATACGCGCCATAATTCGCTGAACCTGCTTCGGCTTGCGTTTGCCACGGTGGTCATAGTTTCCCATGCATCATCTATCGGCGGATTCGATGCTGAACTGCAGGTTGGCGGGTTATCGATTGGCAGTCTTGCCGTGGGCGGATTCTTCGCCATCAGTGGCTACCTGATAACCAGAAGCCGTTTCAGGACGGACTTCGTTTCGTACATGTGGCGGCGGCTGCTGAGGATCATGCCCGGTTATTGGGGCTGCCTGTTTGCCGTGGGTTTTGGGTTCGCTGCCGTCTCGGGCTTGTTCCGTGGCGGGTGGACCCCGGAAATGGGCTTTTTCTATGTGGCGGGCAACGCCAGCATGGTCTTTGGCATGAACCCACTGGGGCCGACGCTGGCAGACGCACCGTTTCCCGACAACTGGAACGGCTCACTGTGGACCCTGCGCTACGAGTTGTTCTGCTATGTGGCGGTTGGGTTGGCACTTTTCATCCCGGCGCTGCGCAAGGTGAAGTCTTTAGCGTTGGCAGCCTTCGTATTCATGACTGTCGGCAGTTTCGTCGTTGACCTCTGCGACTTTGAAGGGATTCCAGGTGACTTGGCATTCCTTGTTCCATACTTCGCGGCTGGCGCGGTTATCTACCTTTATGCCGACCGCATACCCGTGAGTTGGCCGCTGGCAGGCACTTCGGTGGTCCTGTTGACCTGCGCCCTTGTTTTCGGGTTCGGACGCAGCCTCACTGCATTGCCCGTCGCCTACCTATGCCTATGGCTGGGCATCATGCTTCCTGCTTGGTGCCGCAAGGTCGGGGCTACAAACGATATTTCCTACGGCATGTACCTCTATGGCTTCCCGGTTCAGCAGACGCTCGTCCTTGCGAGCGCGCACCATCTGGGTCTGTTCGCATACACGGTGCTGGGCGTGCTGCTAACCATCCCAGTGGCGGCTGCTAGTTGGTTTATTATAGAGCGCCCGGCGTTGTCTCTGAAGGGCCTTCGCTGGGGGCGCCAGCCTGTTCCCGTTGGGCCGTGAGCAGATCTTCCCTGCTGTTAGACTCTGTGGTTGTGGGGATGATTCTTGATGCCGCACGCCGCATCTGAGCGGAGTCAAACTCGACCCGGCGTGCTGCGCCTGTGTTAGCGTCCCTTGTGTGTTGACTGCCAGTCCCACACTGCTCGCACCTTCCTACTAAGGCCACCAGTACGCCCGCGGAATATGACTAGCCAAATCGAGCTGACTCAGCGGTTGTTACATGCCCTGTTCGCCGCTGTGACCCTCCGTAACCGGCCTCGAACGGCACTGGCAAGCTGGCTCATGACCCTGTGCCTTCTACCGGTTTGGATCAGCCTCACCTTCATCACGAGCTGGTCCCCTGCAAGGTCTCGCGTTCTTCGTTATCCTCCCAGCCATCCTCCAGACGAAAAAGTCTCCGCAACGAAGTTGATTGGCTGCTGCTGGTAGTAATCTTTGCGGCGACCTGCGCAACAATGCTTCTTGGATACACCCGAGTATGCATATGCCGCCATCTTTAGGACATAGGGAGACGAGCTGCCTGCGGGCCCCTAACCATTGACATGGGTGATGACGCCTTCGAAGGTCGGCTTCTTTTTCGGGACGTCCCACCAATGGATGATGTCTTCCAGCACCTCGCGGGTGTGACCAAACAATGCTGGGACGTTCGCGGCCGTCGTGCAGGCCGGGAAGTTGTACTTGGCATTGTATTCGTATCCCATGGTGTTGCCTCCTCAGGCGGTGGTTTCGGGGCAGGAAAAATGCGCCCCGGTGAGGCGATAACGGTTTCCGGTGTAACCGGTCGTGGAGCGGGTGGTTTGACCCCGGGCAGGTGTTCCTCGATCACGCGAGCGCCTTAAACGCGGCCACAATGGCGGTGACGCGACAGCCGTCTAGCAGGGTGGAAGCGAGCGCGACTGCGATTTCGTTCATGCGCCGGGTTCATCCTTCCGCGGTGCTTCCCGCAACGCCTGCAACTGGGCGCGGGCGTCAATAGCGAGGTCCCGGGCTCTAACCCCGCATCCCAATCCGAAGAAGAGCAGCAGGATGATGACGAGCGTTGCCCGAGGGTTAGTCCCGGCGATCAGCGCGGTGACCCCGTACGGGGTGAAGGCCATGCTGGCGAGCCACATGCCGGATTGCTCCATGGAGGACGCCCAACGGTGGGACCAGCGGAGCAAGCCGCCAAGGATCAGTAGGCCGGCGGCCAGGAGCATGATGCGGTATCCGAGGCCGAGCAGTTCGGGCAGGTCTTGGATGCTCGACGGCATAGCATCGGGCTCGAACAGGATGATGCACGCCGCGGCCGCGACAAAGTCGAAGGGGTAGGCGTAGAGGACGGCTGGGAGGCGACGCCCCTGATACCTGATGGGCATGGGAGCCACCCTATGTAGTTGTGAGCGGTTGGCTCGCCAACGGCCCTCGTTGGCGGGTGCCGCTGCCATGGCTCCGTTAAACATCAAAATTCCTGGCGCGACGGACTGGCCTACTGATCGAAGCCGCGTAATCGACGCAGTTGAAGTCGGTCAATACGGTTAGGCTGCATTTATGAATGAGGAAGCGAAGTTCAAGGCCCGGTTGCTGGCGCGAAAAGTGTTGGCGAAAACACCGAAATTCATGACTCGGGCGCTTCCACTCCCCGGACGCCCGCCGACAGTGGCTGAGCTCATGCGTCAGGGGGTTATCACCGTTGGACGCCACACTTATCCGGCCACCCCGCCTGTTGCCTACTACAAGGGCGACACTGCTCGAGTAACTATTGGTTCGTTTACGAGCATCGCTGCTGGTGCAGAGATTCTTGCCGGCGGTGAGCATAACCCTGATTGGGTCACCACGTTCCCGATGCGCATCCGCATGGACCTGCCTGGCAAGCTGACGGACGGGCAACCCGGATCCAAGGGTGACATCACGATTGGCAACGATGTCTGGCTTGGCCGTCACAGCAGGATCATGAGCGGGGTGACCGTTGGCGACGGCGCGATTGTTGCCGCGGGTGCCGTCGTGACACGCGACGTTCCGCCATATGCCGTTGTCGGTGGCGTCGCCGCCAAGGTCCTCCGCTACCGGTTTACAGAGGAGCAAATCCGCGGATTGCTAGGCATGCGCTGGTGGGATTGGTCGGACGAGACTATCAGAGCAAGAGTCAATGACCTGTCGTCGCCGGACATCGATGCTTTTATAGCCAGGTACAGCTAGGGCAAGGCGCCAGCCGCCCTACACGAGGTGTGACGGGCCACTCTAATAAGCCCGCTCTAAAGTGCTGTCAATTCGGCAGGAGCCCTTCCTATGAAAGGCTCCTCTTGTCACGATTGTTTGAGTTGCAACAAGTGCCAAACCAAGTGCCAGCCACGTCACGGGGAAGTACAAGGCGTTGGAAAATAGGCTGTTGACCAAGATGAATAAGAGGGCCTTGCCGGGAATAGTGCGTATCATGCGAAATGCGAAATAAAGCAGGAATAAGGCGAGTGGCAAGGCGAGTAGCCCGCCATCGACCCACAACCCAAGTAGCCAATTGCTTGCCACATTGTTCTGAGAACTGTTGTGGCGGTCCACTTCACCCCACACACTGACTCGCCCTGCGGCACTTAGCCCGTGGCCGTAGAGGGGTGATGTTTGGGCTAACTCAAGGAGCCCGTTGATTTGTCGGATTCGCGCTTCACCGGAGATGTCGTCAGCTTCGGATTCGCCTACGAGTGTGAGCATGCGGTTGGTTAGGTCCTGCCGCAAATCAGGTATGGCAGCTAAGGCCACACCACCGATGGTTGCGGTAGCAACTACAGCTGCCTTGATGCCTCTTTGAGTGCGCGCCTTGCTACGCATAGTCACCTTGACAACCGTCGCCACAATAATGACAACGGCCAGAGCGACCCACGCCGCCCGAGCAAACGCCAGAACAAACACTGCCGCGTGGAGCGGAATGAGTATTGTCTTGACTTTGGGTTTCAGCTTCATTTGCCAGGCCACGAGCAGCCCGATCCCGGCGTATAGTCCAAGCCAGTCCGGCTCCGGGTAAATTCCAGTAGGGCGGCCAATCGAACTAACGCTGGCGTGCCACAGGTCAGAGGGGATTAGGCCGACGAGTTGCATCAGGGCAACGCTCGCGCCAACAGTTGTTGACGCTAGCAGTCCCGCTAGCATGGCGTAAGCATCTGCCAAGCTGGCCCGGAATGCGATGACTAAAGCTGAAGTCGATAACGCCAGGAGTTGTAGCGCCAAGGTTGGGCTATTTACTAGATCCCCGATCAAGGCGGTCATGGCCAGTAGGAGAGTGGCTGCACCCAGGTATAGGAGCTTTGGCACTAGGGCCGTCCTCTTTTCCCCTCCCGACCATATAGCCCATACGAGCGCCACTGCGGTGAAGATGTGCATGTTCCCGATCTGGATGCCCGTGAGCCCTCCGGCAACACCGACAAGGAAACTGAGGATGCGTCTACTATCCTTCGCTGTTCCTATGAGTGCTAGGAGGAGGAGCGCAGCCCCCGCGACCGCGACCATGATCAAATCCATGTGCCTCAGTCTAATGGCCGCGCATATATCGTTTCGCCCGTAGGCTTGCCCCATGTCTACTCTTCAAGCCAAGCGCACCACTATTTGCGAGAGCGCGATTCTCGGTGGCGTATTGGCGTTTTTTGGCTGCCTCACATTTGAAGCGAAACCGGTGACCACGGCGGTGACAATGACTGCCGCCGCCGTGGCTGGCGGCTTTGTCAATCGTGTGGACGCCAGATTCAAAGAGTGATGCTATTTGGCGTCCGCCGCTGACTGACCCCTTCTGGGAAAGTGCTTCTCTGAGCCTCCCGTTTTCTTCGGTGAGTGCGACGATTTGCCCGTACAGGTCGCTGTGTAGGGCGAGGATTGCTGAGGGGCTCGTTAGACGATCGCTCCTGATGCTAGGTTTTCCAGTTTGTGCCATCTGAAAAGATCATTTTATTGAGGGTGGAGTCGTGGCAGATGGCTCCCGCCATGGCGCTGGCCGCTGACATTCTGGTGGCGGTGGTGGTTGTCGGAACACCGAAAGCTTTGGCATTTTCGCACCGCTAATAGCGGGTCGGATGTGCGGGCGATGTCCGGGCCTGTGGACGCGAATTGGATGCCGGCGTAGCCGTTGGCCATCTGACCAAGTTTGACGCTGTTGGTTCCTTCCCGGGCGGTGAAGTCGGCGGACGATATGACAGCGCCGTCGTTGCCGACCCGGAACCGCCGATTGACGCCTACATAGTCGTACAGGGCGATGGGAGAATGCGGCCCCCGCCGTGTCCAGGGGTGCCCACACTTGTAGCGCGTTCTCCGCTTTGTTGCCGCTGATGATCTGCAGGTTGTCCGTCTTGGACTGTCCCGTCTTGACGAACAGGGCGTAGGATTCCCCGGCGTTCGGGGTGGGATCGCCCTCAATGTGCATCCCGTAGGACTTGCCTACTGTCGCCCCGGAGCGGTTGACATTGGCTTTGACGTGGTGGCCCATGACTACCCCAACGGTCGCACCAGTTGCGGACGCCTCCACCGCCACTTCTGAACTGCTGGCCCTTGATGGTGTTGAGCGTTGCACCCGGCGTGTAAAGTTGCACTTCCATCAGGCGCCCGAAGATGTTGTCTATGCCGTCAACGTCGCCGCTTGCCTTGCCCGTGGTCAAGAAGTCGTTAGCGCCGAACAGGAAGTTGTGGTCAGCAGCAAGAGTGCCAATGACCTGGGCGCCGGTTACGGTTGTGGAAGCAGGAACGCTCAGTGTCGCCTTCGTGTTGCTTTCGATGGAAACAATCTGTGCTTTGAGGTCTCCGCCGCCAGATGCTGCACCTTTGACCCAAACGGTGTATCCGACCTTCACCGGCAGGGTAAATGTTCCTGCGCTCAGGGTCAGTGCCGTTGACCCGCTGATCATGGCCGCGGTAAGGATGGATTTCAGGCCGGCGAAGCCGCCTTGAAAGGTGACGTTGATCTGGTGGCCTACCTAGTCGTCCCCGCCGCCGGAAGGTAGGTCGTTTGTGAGGTTCGAGCCGTTAATGATGCTGTTCTGGTAGAACGGCATTCGGTCGGCACCCTTGCCCGCGCCCAGCCCGAACCAGGTGGTCGAGCGGAGGCCTTCGGGGCTGGTGAAAGTTTCTGCGACATCAATGCTTTCGGTTGCGTTCTTCCCGCCTCCATATGTGTCTTTCAGTGCAGCTGCGGTGAGGCTGTCCGGGTCCTCGATGAGGTTCTTGTTCATCTGGTCGGTGGGGGCTTCGGCACGGTAGCCGCTGCCTTCGTCTCCGTCGCCTTCTGCATGGCGGTGTCGGCCCAGTTCTGCATCATCGGCGCCGTGGTTTCCGGCGGTGAACCGGGGGAGCTGCGTGTACGGGACCGCTCCCGTCCCGGCGGGCACGCCGATCAGTTCCGACTATCCCCGGCCGGACTGGTGATCACGGATGGTCACCTTGAAGCCCACGCCGGCTCCGCCCGTCCGGTAAGGTGCCGAGTGGAGCGATGCTTTGAACCGTTGGCGATACCGATCTTCGACGGCGTTCACTGAGCATTAAGTTTAGGTTTAGTCGTTGCTGCCGCTTTGGTTTCATTGATATGCCCGTAGTAATTTGGTGAAGAGGTTTTAGCTGACGCGTTCTCAGCGCTTGAGATATGCACAGTGAACCGCATAAGTGGAGCGTAGGCTCCGGTTATGCCCAGGGGCCACCGGTGGGAACCGATCCAGTTAACTAGGAGTCTTTGTCGCATGCGCGGAATCATTTTGGCCGGAGGCACGGGATCCCGTTTGCATCCGATTACCCAGGGCGTGAGCAAGCAGCTGATGCCGGTGTATGACAAGCCGATGATCTACTATCCGCTGTCCACGCTGATCCTGGCGGGCATCCGGGACATCCTGGTCATCACCACGCCGCATGATGCCGAGCACTTCAAGGCTCTGCTCGGTGACGGCTCCCGGTTCGGCATTTCGCTGTCCTACTCGACCCAGCCGAGCCCGGATGGGCTGGCGCAGGCGTTTCTGCTGGGCGAGGAGCATATTGGCTCTGAGCCGGCGGCGCTTATCCTGGGGGACAACATTTTCTACGGCCCCGGCCTGGGCACCCGGCTGCAGCGCTTCGCGCAGATCGACGGCGCGGCGGTGTTCGGGTATCAGGTCGCGGATCCTACCGCCTACGGTGTGGTGGAGTTCGACGAGTTTGGCAGGGCGCTGAGTTTGGAGGAGAAACCGACAGCGCCGAGAAGCAACTACGCCGTTCCGGGCCTCTATTTCTACGACAACGAGGTGGTGGAAATTGCGAAGGGCCTGAAGCCCTCGGCGCGCGGGGAGCTGGAAATCACGGACCTGAACCGGGTGTACCTGGACGCCGGCAAGCTCTCCGTGGACATCCTGCCGCGCGGGACGGCCTGGCTGGACACTGGAACATTCGAGTCGCTGTACGAGGCCTCGGGGTTTATCCGGGCGCTGGAGCACCGGCAGGGGCTGAAGGTCGGCTCACCGGAGGAAGTCGCCTGGCGCCAGGGGTTCCTCACGGACGAGGAGCTGCGCGAGCGGGCGGAGGCCCTAATCAAAAGCGGCTACGGGAGCTACCTGCTCGGCCTGCTGCAGCAGCCCGTCCTTCAGCGCTAGTTACTCCGCCAGATAGGCTTTGAGCCGATCCGACGATAGTGCCGGGTGGAACCCCAGGGCCTGGATCTTGGTCAGGTCAAAGTTGGAGTTCAGCGGCCTCGGTGCGGCCTTCTTGCCGGCGAAGTACTGGGCCGTCGTTACTCCCGTGACGTCCCCGGGGTCGTGACCGGTCTGCGCGTAGATGCGCCGCGCCACGGTCGCCCAGGATTCGAGTTCGCCGTCGTTGCTGAGGTTGTACGTGCCGTAGGGCGCGCCGGTCTCGAGCAGGTGCCGGATACCGGCGGCCAAATCCGCGGTGAAGGTGAGCCGGCCGACTTGGTCATCCACCACCGAGGGAGCGATGCCGCGTTCGGCCAAGGACGCCATGGTGCGCACGAAGTTGTTCCCATCGCCGACCACCCAGCTAGTCCGCACGATATAGTGTCGCGGCACCACGGAGACCACGGCGTCCCCGGCGGCCTTGGTCGCCCCGTAGACGCCGAGCGGGCTGAACGGCTCGTCCTCGGGGTGAACCCTTTCGATGCCGTCGAAGACGTAGTCGCTGGAGACATGGACCAGCGTGATGCCCTGCCCCGCGGCGACCTTGGCCAGTCCGGTCACGGCTCCGACGTTGACCGCCCATGCAGCGCGGCGCCCCTCAGCTGTCTCCGCCTGATCAACGTCAGTGTAGGCGGCGGCATTGATAATGGCCGAGTAGCCGCGCCAGTTCCGGCTTGCCCAGGAGGCCGGCGCAGTGAGGTCGAAGTCGGCGCGGGAGGCGAATTCTACATGGGCGGCATCGGCGTACTCGCCGCGCAATGCCCTGCCCAATTGACCGTTGGCCCCGAGGACTAGGATCTTCTTCGACGGCATCGGAGTCACCCCGGCCAGCCGGGGGTGGGCTCTATCCTTCTCTGACAGCTCCGCCTCGTCCAGAGGTATGGGCCAGGCGATGGCGGCGGTTTCGTCCGCCAGGTTCAGGAAGGTGTACTCATCCTGCGCATCCGCGCTCCAGTGATCGTTGACCAGGTAAGTGTACGCGGTGCCGTCCTGAAGGGTTTGGAAGGCGTTGCCGACGCCGCGCGGGACAAAGATGGCCTTGGAAGGATCCAGTTCGGCGGTGAACACCGTGCCGAAGCTCTGGCCCTCCCGCAGGTCCACCCAGGCGCCGAAGATCTTGCCGGTGGCCACGGATATGAACTTGTCCCACGGCTCGGCGTGGATGCCGCGGGTGGTTCCTGCTTTTTCGTTGAAGGAAATATTGTTCTGGACCGGGGAGAAGTCGGGCAGCCCCTGGGCAAGCATTTTCTCCCGCTGCCAGTTTTCCTTAAACCAGCCGCGGTTGTCCCCGTGCACAGGCAGGTCGAACAGCAGCATTCCGGGGATCGGGGTGTCCCTGGGACGCAGTGCCTTGGAGAATTCGATCGCCACGGTTATCGGCCCTGCTCCTGGTACCTGGCCTCCGTGGCGGACTTCTGCGGTCGCCACCAAGGCTCGTTGTCCAGATACCACTTGATGGTGTTCGCCAGGCCTTCCTCGAAGTTGGAATATAGCGGGGTCCAGCCCAGTTCGTTGCGCAGCTTAGTTGAGTCGATGGCGTAGCGCAGGTCGTGGCCGGGCCGGTCCACCACGTGCTCGTAAGCGTCGCGCGGCTGGCCCATGGCCTCGAGGATCAACTCCACCACGTCTCTGTTGTTCTTCTCGCTGTCGGCGCCGATCAGGTAGGTTTCGCCGATCCGACCCGTCTCCAAGATGGTTAGGACGGCGGAGGAATGGTCGTCGGCGTGGATCCAGTCCCGCACGTTTTCGCCCCGGCCGTAGAGTTTGGGCTTCACGCCGTCGATCACGTTGGTGACCTGCCGCGGGATGAACTTTTCCACGTGCTGGTAGGGACCGTAGTTGTTGGAGCAGTTACTGATGGTTGCCTGCACGCCGAAGGACCGCACCCAGGCGCGGACCAGCAGGTCCGAGCCGGCCTTGGTGGAGGAGTAGGGGCTCGAGGGGTTGTACGGCGTCGTCTCGGTGAACCGGTTAGGGTCATCCAGTTCCAGGTCTCCGTACACCTCGTCGGTGGAGATGTGGTGGAACCGCTTGCCGTAACGGCGGACGGCCTCCAGCAGTGTGTACGTTCCGATGATGTTGGTGTCCAGGAACGGGCGTGCGTCGTGCAGCGAGTTGTCGTTGTGTGACTCGGCCGCATAGTGGACTACGGCATCGGCTTCGGCCACCAGCGGATTGACAGCGTCGGCGTCCGCAATGTCCCCGCGCACCAGCCGGAACCGGTTCTCCGGCAGCCCTGCCAGCGACGCCTCATTGCCGGCGTAGGTCAGCTTGTCCAGGACCGTGACGCTCGCGTCTGTCTTCTCCAGCACATAGTGAACAAAGTTGGAACCGATAAAGCCGGCTCCGCCGGTCACCAAAAGTTTCTGCATGCAACCCACCCTACCGAGGTAGCTGTCGAATGCATGTAATCGTTTCATCCGAAAAGGCGCACTTATTTATGGACCGTCCACCCCGTGCGCGACGTCTATCAGTTGCACTGCAACTTGACGTACTTCGGCAACCAACGCAGGAATCTGCACATGGTACCGAGGCCGGGCGTGACGTCCTTGTCTAGACCGGCTGCTTCCCATCATTCTGATTATGTATCCCAAGAGGCAGCGGTGGTCGACTTACCTTTGCACGCGAAACTTCCCATTTGTCTAGGATGTGCGCTGTGCATTCTAGATACAGTCAGCAACGTAGTAGTCTTCACACTCTGCTGAGCACCATGGTCGCACTTTGCGGTCGGCAATAACCCGGCGGCATTGGATGCACTTGTTTCTGAACTTGCGCCACTTCTTCGTAAACATCTGACTCCTCCTCCGCGACAGACGTGAGACCGCTACTGCTCCTACCCCTCCTTGCGCTTTCATGGTGGTGTAGAGGCTAGTAAAGGTGACCTCTCTGCCCTAGGGCTTTAGGAAAGTCCAGTAGCACGATTCACAAGTCGAGTAGCCGGCACCGGGCGAGATGGGGACGACGGGCCCTCGTCAGGGGCACCGCAGGGTCACCGGGTGGGTGGAGATTTTCGAAAGCGGCCGGGCTGCGCTGCAGCCCGAGACGGGCAAGGCCTGCTTTTAATCGGGCGTTGGCGTAAGGGAGTCAACCCTGGCGCTGAGTGATGGAGCGGTAATTCGAGGACGCCCCTGGTCATCCGTTGTTGGGCTCAGTTGTCTGCGGGCAGTGCCTGCCAGTATTCGTCGATATTGCCGCTGCCTAGAGCCGCTGCGATCTCCTCAGCGGCCTGTTCGTCCTTGAGCACGATGGACTGGCCGTCGGCCGACGTTCCTGTGCCCTTGGTGGGCAGCGTGAACATGTGGATATCCTCCTTGCGAACGCTGTTGAGACTCAGGCCCAGCGATCCGATGGTTCCCGCATTCAGGCCCTCATCCACCGTGACGTAAGGGGCGAATTCATTGACTGTGGAGCCGATACGCGCCGGGTTGGTCAAGGTGCCCGCGGAAAGGAATTTGGAGATGACGGCACCGACGAAGGCGCGTTGGTTGCGGACGCGCTGGTAGTCGCCATCGGAGTAGGCGTAGCGTTCGCGGACGAAAGCAAGGGCTTCCTCGCCGTTCATGAGGGTGGGGCCAGCGGCGAAATGTTTGCCGCCCAGATGGGATGAGTTGAAGGCTGGATTGACATTGATTTCCACACCGCCGAGCGCGTCGGTCAGGCCACGGAAGCCTTCGAAGTCGATGATGGCCACGTGGTCGATCCTGGTGTCGAAGAGTCCCTCGACCGTCTGGACCGTCAAAGGGACCCCGCCCAGCGCGTAGGCCGCGTTAATTTTGCGCTCGCCGTGGCCCGGAATTTCCGTCCAGACGTCGCGCATGATGGACATGACGTAGACGCCGGAGCGGTCCGAGGGCACATGCAGCAGCATCAGCGCATCAGTGCGGGCGTCTGCCGAAACGCCTGCCAACGCGTCGGTGCCACCGTTGCCGGCGCGGGTGTCCGAGCCCATCAGCAAGATGTTGACGGAATCCATGGCTTCCGGCTTCTTTGTGGGGCGGGTTGCCTCGTCGGGAAACGCCGCGGCGATCTTCTCGCTCTTGGAATCAAACGAGCTCGCCAAGCTCCAGAGGTACCCTCCGGCCGTCAGGCCGGCCACGATGAGTAGGCCGACGAGGACGCAAACGGTGATCAGGGCGGGACGTTTCTTTAGACCGGACACCGCAACAGTCTATGGGCGCCCGGGCCCTAAGCCGTCCGACGTCACCTGGCTGTCCTCAGGCCGCCAGCGCCGCATACCGGCCGTCGGCATCGAGCAGGGACTCGTGCGTCCCTCGCTCCACAATTCGCCCGGCCTCGAGGACAGCGATTTGGTCGGCATTCCGGACTGTCGAGAGCCGGTGGGCGATGGTGATGGTGGTGCGGCCGGCGGCCAACCGGTCGAAGGCCTGCTGGACCGCGTGTTCGGTCTGGGTATCCAGCGCACTGGTGGCCTCGTCCAGCACCAGCACCGGGGGATTGCGCAGCAGGGTCCGGGCGATGGCAATCCGTTGCTTCTCGCCGCCCGAGAACCGGTGCCCGCGGGACCCGACGACGGTTTCGTAACCATCCGGCAGTGCCGCGATGTGGTCGTGGATTTGGGCGTCCCATGCGGCCTGTTCGATTTCGGCATCGCTGGCATCCGGCTTCGCATAGCGCAGGTTCTCGCGCACCGTGGTGTGCAGCAAATAGGTGTCCTGGCTGACCACTCCCACGATGGCCGCCAGGTCGGCCAGGCGCAGCGAGCGGAGGTCGACGCCGTCGATGGTGACGCGACCTTCCGTCGGATCCTGCAGGCGGGCCACCAGGGCGGCCAAGCTGCTCTTTCCGGATCCGGTCGGGCCGACCAGGGCCAGGCTGGAACCGGCAGGGACGGTCAGGTCCACATGCTCGATGGCCGGTGTCCCGCTGTCGGGATAGCTGAAGCTGACGTTCTCGAAGCGCACATGCCCGGCGACCTTGGACGGATCCACGGGGGCGGGGGAGGCCGGCTCCGCGATTTCCACCGGCAGGTCCAGATACTCGAAAATCCGGGCGAAGAGCGCCAACGAGCTGGTGACGGTGATCGTCACGTTCAACAGCCCGAGCAACGGCCGGAAGAGGCCGCCCTGCAGCGCCGTGAAGGCCACCACCGTGCCGATGCTGATGTTACCTGCGGCCCCCGGCAGGCCGGCGGCGAAGTAGATGACGGCGGGTACGGCGGCAAAGATGATGCTCATGGTGGCCATCCGCCAGCGCCCGGCCAATTCGGACCGAAGTTCCAGGTCGGTCAGCCGCTCCGACGACGCGGAGAACCGGGCGGCCAGGTCGTCGCCGGTGCCCAGGGTCTTGCTCAACTGGATCCCGCTGACCGAGAGCGATTCTTCGATCGTCACGTTCATGTCGGCCAGTTCCCGCTGGCGGCGGGCGGTCAGCTCCCGCCGCACTTTCGCCACCTTGCGGGTTAGCACGACGGCCGGCGGCATGACCAGCAGCGAGATCAGCGACAGCTGCCAGGACAGCGCGGCCATGGCCACCGCCGTGGCGACGACGGTGGTGAGGTTGGTGGCGATGCCTGTTGCGGTCGAGGTGACCACCGACTGCATGCCGCCGATATCGTGTGTGATGCGCGACTGGATTTCCCCGCTGCGTGTCCGTGTGAAGAATCCGACGGACTGGCGCTGCAGGTGCGCGAAGACCTCGGTCCGCAGGCTGTGCATTACCCGTTGGCCCACCTTGGTGGCGATCCAGGTCTGCAAGACCCCGAACAGGGCGGTGACGGCAGCGACAAACAGCATTCCTGCGGTCAGCCAGGCCAGCAGCGGGAGTTGCTGGCTGGGCAGGGCCGTGTCGATCACGGCCCGCAGGAGGAACGGCGAGGCCATCGCGACGGCCGAGGACGCGACGATGATGCCGGTAACGAGGGCCAGTTGTCCCCGGTACGGGCGGAAGAGGGCGGCGATGCGCTTCAGCGGTACGTGCCGGGCTTGTTCTTTTTCTACGGCCGTCGGTTCCCTTACGGGACCGCGGCCGGGGGTTATTCCGAAGGTTTCCGTCGGAACCACCTCGATCCGTGATGAAGGGGCAACGTGCGCCGCCCGCATTGCTGAGGTTGCCTCAATATGAGGTTACAACAGGAAAACTTGGTAGCCTATTCCCGTGACAGATGAAAGTTTACTTGACGCGTTCTGGGCCGTTACGCGTCAACTCAGGAGGGGCGCCCGGGAGGGAATGGCCCCGCTCGGCGTCGCCCCGTCACAAGCGAGGGCGCTGCGCATGCTCCGCCAGCACGGCCCGCTGCGGTTGGGTGAACTTTCCGAGCGGCTTCGGATAGCGCCGCGATCGGCGACCGACATCGTCGATGGCTTGCAGGAGAGGGGTTGGTGCTCGCGGGAGCCTGATCCCGCGGACCGCAGGGCCACGGTGGTCGTCCTGAGCGAGGCGGGGCAGGAGATAGGACCGGCCATCCGGGAGGTCCAGGTGAGGCATGCGGAGAAGTATTTTGGCGCCCTGTCTGCAGCCGAGCGTTCCGAACTGGCTGCGCTCCTGGCCAAGCTCACCTCGGGGGAGGACTAAGGCGGGCCTACCGCAGGAACGCGAACCACACGGCAGCGACGGCAGCAAGCACGACGACGGTGCTCACCACCCAGGCGGTCGTGGCCGTCTTTCGGGGCGCTGTGGCACGCTGCGCGGCGCGGGAGGAGCCGGACTGCGGCTTTTCGATGCGAACATACTGGGTTGGCCCCGCAGCTTGACCGGCCGCGGGTGCCACTACTTGAATGAGGCCCGTGCGCAACTCCCGCCGGGCCGGGTACGGATCGCCGGACGGCTTAGCCACGAGAGGGGTCACCGGAATCATGCCCGTTGGCGGCGCGGGGTCGGCTGCCCCCGTGCGAACGTCGCGCCGGCTCGGCAGTGTGTTGTCTTGGGCAGGATGGGGCATTAACTGGCCTTTCAGCCAACAGGAACGGGTGTCGCACGCACAGACGTGGCATAGCCATCTTAGGTAGACGGCGCGGAAATCCAGTGATCTTCCCTTGTCGTGTCGCGAAGTCCGGCGGTTCGCCCGCGGTGTGAACGGTCTTCCGCCGCGTTCAGCTTTCCTTTGGCCGATCTTCGGGCTGCGCAGCCAGGCTTCCTGAGCCGCCGGGGCCAGACTGGCACCTATGAGTTTCCCTGACCAGTCCTGCCTGCGGGAGACAGACCCGGGCACTCGCGCAGTGTCCCTCGTCCTGGCCGCCTGCGACCTGCCTGTGGTCTCGCTGCCGGTGCTGCATACCCTGGCGATGGACCTGAGGGATGACCTTGCCTGCCGAAGGTTCGTGGCCGACTACATCGACATGTGGGATGTTCGAAGGACTCGGCTAATCCAGGCGGTTCACGAGCAGGATGTGGACAAGGTCATGGATGTTTCCCTGAGCCTTAAGACCGCCAGCAGCGTGGCCGGGGCGCTGCGGCTGTCGTTTTATGGACGGCAGGTTCAAAGCCTGACCACCGAAGTTGCGGAGGGGCACCCGCATGCCATGGCGACCGTCCAGGATCTGCTTATCCCGATCGGAAGCTGCGGCGACGAGACCATGCGGCGCCTTGCCACCGATTACCTGGCTGCGGTCGATGGAGCCATTCGATAACCGAAACCACGAACGGTCTCCAGCCACCGGGGCGCACGCGGATTGTCTCCGAGTTTGCGGCGCAGATTGGCCATGTGGACCTCGACGGCGCGTTCGTCCGCCTCCGACACGAAGGAGCCGGTATCAAATTCCTCAAACCGCAGGCGCCGCACCAGGTCCTGCTTGCTGCGCACGGTCCGGCCGCCGTCCAAGAGGGTCAGCAGCAATTCGAATTCCGTCCGGGTCAAGTGCTTTTGGGCACCGTCTGCCGTCACAGTCCTGGTGGGGTAGTCCAGGCACAGGCCGTTGTGGATATAGGTGGCCTCTGGTTCCTTCGGGGCAAGGGTAGAAAGCTGGCCATTTTCGGGGGCCTCGCTTACGACCGCTACCGGGAAGGTTGTGGTGGGAGAACCGGAGAAGTTATCGGACCCCGCTGTCGACCCGGGAGAGGTGCGTTGCGCCACCCCGAGCGGCGCCCCGCCGTCGTGAATCGATTCACTAACTCGGGAACGACGCAGCATTGCCGCCACCCGCGCCCGCAGTTCGAAGGTACGGAACGGCTTGATGATGTAGTCGTCGGCGCCGGACTTGAAGCCCAGCACGGCGTCGATTTCCTCGGCTCGAGCGGTCAGCATGAGGATGTAGGCATCGCTGAAGAGCCGGATCTGGCGGGCGGTCTCAAACCCGTCGATGTCAGGGAGTCCCACGTCCAGGGTAACGATTGAGGGACGGTGCTCTCGAACGGCGGCGACTCCGGCTTTTCCATTCCGGGCTGAATGGACCTCAAATCCGGACTGTCTTAAGACGTTTCCGACCAGCGCACAGATGTCTTCGTCATCTTCAATGACCACCGCTACCCGCGAAGGATCCACAAATGCCTCACCTTTCTGCCGGCGGCTTTGAAGAACGGTCACGTCCGAACCCAAATTATAGTGCGCTTGCTTCACATTTGACGGAACTTGAGCTTGGCGATCGGCGGAGGAGTCGCGGGAAGGCAAGCAGGAGAGAACATTTGCCCGTTATCGATGCTAACCGTTGGGTGTAATGGGCGTGTTGAAGGTTGTCTACGCCAATCTGTTTCGGCCGGTCTTTGGTTTCTCTAGAGGTTGAAGTTTGGCGCAGTTCCCCACTGGCCATTTCTTCCGGAACGTTTGGGAAATAGAACCGTTCATCTTCAGGTGGGTTGGCGAGATTGGATATATCGGCGAGAACGAGGTGCCGAGTCAGCCAAAAACAAAGGGTCAAAGATGAACAACATGCTCAAGGGAACTCTGGCAATCGGTGTCGGCGCGGCGCTGCTGCTCGGCGGCGGCGGATCGCTGGCCATCTGGAATGCCGAGAAGAATGCCAGTATGGGCACCGTGGCCGCCGGAAACCTGGACCTGAAGGTCAAGCCTGGCGACTGGTCCAGCAACCTCACCCCGGGCACCATCAATATCAAAAGCCACAAGATTGTCCCTGGCGAGTCCCTGACCTACACACAGAAAGTGGATGTCATCCTCGATGGCGCCAACATCAAGGCCGTCCTGAAGGCCACCGACGCCACGGATCCCAACAGCTCGTTCAATCCTGCCAACATCACTGTGTCCCCCGTGGAGTTGAAGAGCGACGGCAAGGTTCTGGCTGAACCGCTCACCACGACGGTCAAGGACATCACGGCCACGGTGACCTTCGAGTTCAGAGCCGATACCGCAGGCCGTGACAGCGCCAGCGCCAAGTACGACTTCAGCAATGTAGCATTCAAGCTTGAGCAGCAGACTCCGGAGCCCGTCAACGCTGCATCGGGCAGCTGACAGCTGTCCACATTCTCAAGACCAGTGGTGCGCGCCTGACCCCGACGCGCACCACTGCAGCCAGGCGGAGGCCCACGATGCGAACCCGGCAAGCGCTCAAAGCCGCTGCTTTGCTGGCTGCTGCCGTGGTGCTGGGGATGCTGACCGTCCAGGGGTCATATGCCCTGTGGAAGGCGACCTCCCCGCTGGGCGCCGGCACCGTCCAAGCCGCGGACTTCCGAGTGAGCCTCGGCTCTGGCGACACCAGCGTGGACATGACGATGGAAGACGGCACGCCGGCAACTCTGGCCCTCGAAACGGCGCCGGCCGGAAAGCTCGTGCCGGGCAGCGCGGTGCGGGCCGGAGTCAAGCTCACCAACCTTACCGACGCCGGTGGGGAGTTCACCATCAGGGCGCACATAACGTCGGCGCCCACCATCGCGTCCGCGAGTCTCGCCGAGTACCTAAACATCGCGGCAACCGGAGCCGGGAGCCTTGAGGAGTGCGAGAATCCCGCCCTTTTCACCGCGGCCGCAACAGGCACCCTGCCTTCAATTGATCTGGCCAAGGGTGAATCGGGCGTCATCTGCCTCCAGGCGACCCTTTCCCAGCACACGCCCCCCTCTCTGCATGACACCACGACGACCATTTCCATTCCGCTCGCCGCTGAGCAGATCTGAGAGGAATGTTGGTGAACGTTTTGCGCCTTGTCGGCCGCGGGATCGCCTACCTGGCCTTTCTCACTGTCACGCTGGCGGCCTTGGTCCTGGTGGTTGTACCCCTCGTTACCGGTTCCCAGACGTACACCGTTCTGACTAGTTCAATGGCACCGAAATACGCGCCGGGCACCTTCCTGGTGGTCAAACCGACCCCCTTCGAGGAACTGCGTACCGGGGACATCATCACTTACCAAGCCGCGTCCAACAGCCCGGTGGTGATTACTCACCGGATCACCTCGATCATTGCTTCGCAACAGGGGGAGCGGCTGCTGGTGACCCAAGGGGATAACAACAGCGTGGCAGACGAGCTTCCTGTCCGGGAGCTGCAGGTCCGCGGGAAGCTTTTCTACGCGGTCCCGAGCGTGGGATTCCTGGCTAATGCGCTGGGGCAGGGGGACCGCGGTTTGGTCCTCAAGGTCGCGGCTATTGCGCTCATCGGATACGGCGCTTACTCCCTCGTCAAGGGTGCACGCCAGCGGAAGGCGAAGAAGGGAAACCCAGCCTCGGAGACGCGCACGGATTCGGCCGAGTTTCCGACCCGGCGGTCGCTGCGGCAGCGGTCAGAGCGGTGATCCGGCCATGACCGGTCATCATCAACAGTCATCCGCGGGAATGATCTGCCGCGTAGGCGCCTTATTGTTGCTGCTGCTGGTTTTGTGGGTGCCTGCCCAACCGGCCCAGGCCTCCGACGATCGATTGCAGCTGAGCATGGACGGGCACCACTATGCGGCCGAGCTGCCACGGCCATTGTTTGGCCGGTCCGGCCCACTGGTCCCCGGCGGATCCATCGCAACCGAGTTGTGGGTGCGCAACAACAGCAGCGACAGGGCTGCACTTTCGGTGGCCGGGGTGGTGGGGGAAGCCGACGTCGAAATTTCGGGGAACCTCGTGCTGAGCGTTGCGCAAGCCGGTGGTGTCAGCGAAACCGTGCCTTTAAGCGGTCCCTGGTCCTGCTCAGCTCTAGCGCAAACGTGGACGTTGTCACCCGGGGAAGCAATCCTTCTCAACCTCAAGCTGCGGTTGGCGCCCGGCGCGGCAAACGAGACCAGGCGTCAACGGGCCGAGGTTGACGTCGCGTTCATGTTGCAGACTGCAGCCGAGGGACTCGCCGTCGCCGGCGCTTGTCCAAAGGACAGCGAGGTTAGCATGCCCGCGGGGACGGACAGCCCGCCCGCTGACGGTGAAGCCCGGAACCCGGTTTTCCTGCCGGAGCAGCCCGCGCCGGGTGACGCCACCGCGCCTGAGGGCAGCGGAGGAGCACCGAAGCAGGCAGGCTGGATCGAGGGCAACGTCTTCGCCGACAACCGTACGTGGCTGGCCGTTCCCTTTTCGGTCCTTGGCATTATCTTCCTGGCTCTGACCAAACGACGAAAGAAAAATCAGTGATGAACGACGTTGGGAGGACGGCGCGACCCGGGATGTGGAGGCGCTTCCGGTCCCTGCCGGGGTTTATGGGGGCCGCCATTGCCTTTTTCCTGGTGGTGTTGATGGGAGTGGGCACGCCTGTTGCTGTGGCGAAGTGGCGCCAAAGTGCTACAGCAACCATGAGCGTCACGGTCGGGTCCCCGGCGACACCGCCCTCCGGCTCCGCCGATGCACGGCTTATCGCCGGTGCCCAGCTGAAGACGCGTCCGGAAGGACCAAGAAAGGATTCCGCCCAGTGCAGGGTGGCCAAGTCAACCGCCCAGCTGGAGAATCTAGACAAGCTGGACGTCAGCTTTACGTGGGCCCCCGCACAGAATGTCACGCATTACGTTGTGACACTTTCCTCCGGCGACCCGCGGTACGCCCACGCGGCCGACGCGAAGGGCGAACAAGTTACCTTCACCATGCCCCGGACTCCTTCGGACCGCCTGGGCAATCCGCTCAAAGGCGCCGGCACCGACGCGGCGTACTACGCGAAATACAGCCTGAGGGTTCAGCCGATGAACGGTGCCACCGCCGGCGACGCCATCTATCTGGTGTACAAATACGAGCACTATTCGGTGGCCAACTGCTTCCGCGACGCGAAGGCATACCCGCCGCTGGGGCTGGTGACGACGGTCAATTACAACGTCAGCACACCGGTCGACGACAAGAAGCACGTGGCGTTTTCCTGGAAGGCGTCCTCCGGAGCTACTTCCTACGAAGTGTCTTTGGCCAG
Source organism: Arthrobacter sp. Y3223166 (assembly GCF_059090935.1). Classification (NCBI taxonomy): domain Bacteria; kingdom Bacillati; phylum Actinomycetota; class Actinomycetes; order Micrococcales; family Micrococcaceae; genus Arthrobacter; species Arthrobacter sp. Y3223166. The sequence goes on from NZ_JBNHGE010000004.1 coordinate 114,937, forward strand.
TTCCGCCGGTTGGGGCGCCGAGGCGACGGTCAAGCAGCCTTCCGCCGTATTCGAATTGCCGTTCTCCACGTCAGGCGGCGCGTTCTTCACCGATTACCGCCTCCGAATCCAACCCATGAACGGAACCGTTGCCGGCGACCCCGTCTACAAGACTTTCCAGTACGGCCGCTGGAACACCGACCTCTACTACGCGGCACCCCCGCCATAGCACACTCCGCGGAGGCGGCTGCTTCCACGCCGAGCATCCATGCCGCGGCTGCCCGAATGACGGAATGCGACTGTCCAGGAACGCCTCAGCGCCACGTCAAGGTGCAGAGGGAACTGTCCTGATACCCAGGGACGTCAGCTCACCGCGCGCCACCAGGGCCAGGCTTTCCGCGAAGGCATTGGTGAGGTGTCCGGTGTCTGTACGCACGATGTACTCGCCGATGATCGGCGGGCATACGCCGCCGGGCGTGCAAAACCAGTCGTGGACCGCAATATAGTCAACTCCGTCCACGCCCGCGGTGGCTCCGCGTTCAGCCTCGGTGCGCCGCTCCCAGTTCTTGCTTGTCTTGGCATGGCAATCGTCCAGGCCATGTAGCCGCGAGGGGCAGATCCTCATGTCCGCGCCGCTCGGCGGCTTTCCGATGACGACGACTCGCGCCCCTGTCGAGGCGAAGCGCTCCACCGCTTGACGGACGCCCTCCTGCCATTCCTGTGCCGCCTTCTGACCGGTGGCCCGGCTGGCCATGGCCTCGTGGTTGGCGCTGAGCACTATCAGATCAGGGCGTAGCTCTTCGGCCGCACGGAACATCCGCTTCCTGCTTTCCGCGCAGTCAGCGGCGAACGCCGAGTCGGCCAGCCGGGGACGTGTTTCCACCAGGTAGGCGGGGCAGTTGGCGAAGCCCAGGCCGGTCACCTTCCAGCCGCCGTCGGACAACGCTCCGGTGATGGTTGGCATCCAGCTCATGGCGATCGAGTCACCCATCACGAGCGCCGAAAGCTTGCCTTCGCCCGGTCCAAACGTGCAGAAGTTGGGCCGGTCCGCTCCGGCTTCATTCCGGCATCCCGACTCCGGGTTCATCGCTGCGGGCTGCTGTGAAGGGCCAAGGACGTCCAGTGAGGGAGTCAGTCTGGCCGGGTCCGGCTGCCGTGCCGTGGCCGATTGGACTGCGGCAGCCAGCTCGCCCGCGTCGGCAAACGGTTGGGCGGCTCCGGCCGGCGGCCTGCCGTCGATGAGCGCGGCCGCTTCGGTGGAATCGCGGACGAATGACGGTCCTGCCAGCTGCACGGCGCTGAGGCTGAGGACGGCTATGGCGACGGCCCCCGCCCCCAACAGTTGCCTGCTTCGCCGGCCGGGACGGTCGTGCATGGGCGCGGATTCCCAGGACCGGAGCCAGGACGAGCGACGCACAGGCTCTTCGATGAACCTGTGCGAGAGCGCTGCACTAAGCACCATGGCCGCCCCAGCCAAGGCCGCCGTGACGGGCGAGCCGGAAGGATCCAACGCGGCGGCGAAGATAATCAGCGGGAAGTGCCAGAGATAGAGCGAATAGGAGATCCGCCCTAGGTAGCGCATGGCAGGATTGGTCAGCAGTACCGTGCCAAAACCTGGCCGTGATTCGTTGCCGGCAATGACCAACAGGGCACCGGCGACCGGGACGACTGCCCACGGGCCCGGGAAAGCCGAGTTTTCGGTGAGCAAAAGGGAGCCGCCCACAATAACCAGCAGACCGGCCGGCGCCAGCAGCCCGCGCCACATGACGGGACGGACGGACTCCCTGCGCGGGACGAGCGCAGCCAAGGCGCCGAGGCCGAATTCCCAAGCCCGGCTGACCGTATCGAAGTAGGCCAGCGAGGGCCGCCAGCCGGTCATGAACAGCGACCATGCGAACGAAGCGGCGACGGCGGCGACAATGCCGACCGCCAAGGCGCGGCGGACGGTCAGGCCCGTGAACCGGGGAAGCACATAGGCCAGCCCCAGCAGCAGCCACGGCCAGAACACGTAGAACTGTTCTTCAACCGACAGGGACCAATAATGCTGGAAGGCAGATACTGGGCCGGAGGCCTGCAGATAGTCCGTTCCGATGGCGGCAAAGTGCCAGTTGGAGACCCACAACATGGCACTGAGACCGTCCAGGGCGGTTTGGCTGGCCCGGGGCACATACCAGAGGCAAAAGCCGGCGGCGGTGGTGACGGCCGCTACCACCCCGGCAGCCGGCAGGATCCTGCGAAGCCTGCGGGCGTAGAACGCGGACAACGAGATCCAGCCGGTCTTGGCCTGCTCGCGGACCAGCTGGCCGGTGATGAGGTAACCGGAAATCACGAAAAAGATGTCGACTCCGATGTAACCGCCGGCAGGCCTGCCCGTCAGATGGTTCAGAACCACCAAGCCGACGGCCACGGCGCGCAGGCCCTCGATATCGGCACGGAAATGCTGCCTGGTGGTTTGTCGCTGCCGCAGGGCAGGGCGCAGTGATGCCTCAAGCATGGAAGGGTCCCCCGGGTATAGTCGCTCGGTCCAGTTCAGGCGCGCACGCTGCGATCCCGCATGAAGACCGGGAACATCCTAGTCCACCGGGTGGCACTCAGGGTCGAAGGAGCCCTCTTGTGTTGGCTTGCCCTGTATGTTCCCGGAGCCGACGCGTATTCTGGCCCTAGGGAACGGAGTAGAAAAGCCGTCGTTCCGTCGTGATCGAAGGGGTGCTTTCATCATGGTAGATATGGGCTTGGCATGGCTGTTTGGGCTGCTGTTGTTGGCGATTGTGGCGTTGCTGGCGGTCTTGGTGATACGTGCGTTCATGGGGCTGAGACCGCGCGAAGTCGAAGATGCTCTGGCGGCGGCAGGCGGTCAAATACAGCAGTCGCATCGGCGGAGTACGGCCCGACAGATCCTTGACCAGAGGTTCGCGCGCGGCGAGCTGACGGCAGATGCCTACCGCGAGGGCCTGCGGGTCCTCGGTGAAGACCGCTAGCCGGTAGGGGATTCGCTGACGGGTATCTCCGGACCCGTCTGCGCGCACGGACCGGCCGCTACAGGGCCCCCGGTTTCCCACCCGTGGACACATAGGCCTTGAAGAGTGCAGTCAGGTCTTCGCCCGTCACGTCCTCGGCCAGCTCTTGGAAATCGCTGGGCTTGCCTGATCCGTCCCGGACCCAGGTCTTCAGGATGCTGAAAAAGTCCTCGTCGCCCACTTTGTCGCGCAGGGCGTGCAGCGCCATGGCTGCCCGGGTCTGGACATTGCCGGCGAACAGTTGATCGGCCCCCGGATCCGACACCCGCACCTGCCAGAAGTCGTCGTCGGCCGGGATGCCGGCGTAGAAATCGAAGGTGTCATCGGCGCTGCCCAGGTTTTGCTGTTCGTTCCAGAGCCACTCGGCATAGGTAGCAAGGCCTTGGTTGAGCCAGCTGTCCTGCCACCGCGGTGGAGGCAATTGCGAGTCGGTCCACTGGTGCGCCAACTCCCGGGCGATCATGGCATTTCCGCTGGCCTCGCTGTAGAAGCCGTCCATCGGATAGACGGGCCGGCCCTGCATTTGAACGGCGAAGCCAAGGTCCTCGGCACGGTCAATGATGCCGCCGGCGCTCTTGAGCGGATACTTGCCGAACACGGTGGACAGGAACTGCATGATCTGCGGCTGCCTATCCAGCGACTGCTGGATCCTGTATGCCTGCGACGGCGGAGCAGCGGACCCGGCCGTCCAGCCGTTCGCGTTCTCCGGGCTGCCGTCGGGTGCAGGCTGCGCTTTCCAGCCGTCCCAGCGGTCGCCGTCGCTGTCGAAGGAGGTGGACCCTCCGCCGCCCGGCACCTTGATGTCCTCCACGAAGACCCCGTCGTTCTGTCCCGTGATGTCGCTGGCGTAGGTGATGGACAGCTCCACATCCTGGCCGGCGTAATCTGCCAGGTCGAACTCCCAGTGCTCCCAGCCGTCGCTGGCGCCGGTGGCCGCCCACCATTGACCGGTGGCGCCTTCTGCGGTGCAGGAACCGCCGCCGTCGTCCGTCTGGTAGTGCTTCAGGAAGGGGTGCACGTGATGCCACGCCGGGCAGGAATTACCCGTGGACTCCCGCGCGTGTCCGGTGGTGTCCTTGAGCGTGGTCCAATCGTCCTTGCCGGGTGTCCTGGCCTCCACGAAGGCATAGTCCCAGCCGGGTTCGGTGTCGCGCAGCATCCAGAAAGAAAGGTCACCGCCGGCATCCGGCACCCTGACGGTGCGGGCGAGCCGCTTGTAACTGGCGTTGTCGCTCTGCGACCAGGCAAGCCCGTCGCCGTTGCGCGGGACCACCGCCCTCTTTAGCGCCGGATCCATCGCGTCCACGTAGCTGATGCCGCCCTTGGTGCGCTCCGCCACGTCAAAGTGCCCGACGGCGATGGTCGCCAAATGCGGCGACAGCGGCTCGTCGGCCTTCCAGGTGAAGACGGTGCGGCCGTACTCGGCTTCCGTGCCGTCCGGCAAGCCGTTGGCCACCGCCTGCCAGCCATCGGGCACCGAGATGTTGAAGGTATAGCCGGCACGGTCGCTGGGATGGTTGTTCACCGGAAACCAGGTTGGCGCACTATCCGGATGGCCGGTGACGAGGGCGCCGTCGTCGGTATGGATGAACCCGGCGGGACCGGGGAGGGCGAGGGTTCGGGGGATGCCCGAGTACGCCACGACCACGGTGAAGCGGTCGCCGTCCGGTACACCCCGGGTGGGGGTGACGGTGAGCTTGGTGCCGGTCAGGGCAAAACGTGCTTCCCGCCCGTCGACGCTGACGGAATCGACGTCCAGGCCATCCAGGTCCAAACTGAACGCGGAAAGGTTTTGCGTGGCCTGTGCCGTGATTGTGGCGGTGCCGTCCAGCCGGTCCGTGGGCGGGTCGTACAGCAGATCCAGTCCATAGTGGGACACCTGGTAGCCGCCGTTCCCGGCGTCAGGGAAATACGGATCATGCAGGGTGGCGGAGCCGGGTTCGAAGATGTGCCGGCCCGGATCGGGTGCTGCGGCGGCCCGGGCGACCGGCAACCCCAGTCCGGACACACCAACGAGCGCGGCCGCAGCCAGGGCAAGACCCCTCCAAGGCATCATGCAACGTTCCCCCCATCGGCCAAGGCTGCCCGGACCCGTGGATGTGCGGGGCGGCGGCTCACGCGCTGGCCATCTACATAAGATGCTCCTGTTCGGGGCCACTGTCAACGGATACGACTATGGGCCCGCACAACCTGGCTGTACGGGCCCATTCTGGAAAGCCGAACTTGGGAAAACGCTAGGGGCGGCCGATGCCCTTGAAGGTCCAGCCCGCCTGGCGCCACGCTGCCGGGTCCAGCACGTTGCGTCCGTCCAGGATGTTCTTTTCGTCCACCAGGTTTCCGACGGCGACCGGATCCAACTCTCGGTATTCATTCCACTCGGTCACCAGCACCAGCGCGTGGGCGCGGGCGATAGCCGTTTTGGCATCCGGTTCATAGCTGAGTTCCGGGAATCGCTGCTTGGCGTTGGCCAGGGCCTCCGGATCGGTGACGGTGACCGTGGCTCCCTGCAGTTGAAGTTGGGCGGCAACGGACAGCGCGGGAGAATCACGGACGTCGTCGGACTGCGGTTTGAACGCGGCTCCGAGCACGGTAATGCGCTTGCCGATCAGTGACCCGCCGCAGAGCTCTCGGGTCAGTTCCACCACCCGGGTGCGGCGGCGCATGTTGATGGCGTCCACCTCACGCAGGAAGGTCAGGGCCTGGTCCGCCCCGAGTTCGCCCGCCCGGGCCATGAAGGCGCGGATATCCTTGGGCAGGCAGCCGCCGCCGAAGCCCACTCCGGCGTTGAGGAACTTGCGCCCGATCCGTTCGTCCATGCCGATGGCGTCGGCCAGGGCGGTGACGTCGGCCCCGGCGGCTTCGCAAACTTCCGCCATGGCGTTGATGAAGGAGATCTTCGTGGCCAGGAACGAGTTCGCCGCGGCCTTGACCAGTTCCGCGGTGGCATAGTCGACCACCAGCCGCGGCGTCCCGTCGGCCAGCGGCGTCGCATAGACCTCGTCCATGGCCGCGGTGGCCGCTTCACCGGGTGCACCCGCAGGCACGCCGTAGACAAACCTGTCCGGGGTCAACGTGTCTTTGACGGCGTGGCCTTCGCGCAGGAACTCGGGGTTCCACGCCAGAATGGCTGCCGGGGCGATTTCCCGGATCTCCTCTGCCAGCCGTGACGCCGTTCCCACCGGCACGGTGGACTTGCCGACCACCACGTCGCCCGGGCGCAGGTGCATGGCGAGAGACGTGAAGGCGGCATCGACATAGCGCAGGTCGGCGGCGTTCTCGCCCTTGCGCTGCGGGGTGCCCACGCACACGAAGTGCACGGCGGCCCCGGCGGCGTCGGCCATCTCGGTGCTGAACGTCAGCCGGCCGGTCTGCTGGACCTCGGCGAGCAGGTCGGGAAGGCCGGGCTCGAAGAACGGGGCGCGGCCGGCCTGCAGTTCGGCGACCTTGCGTTCGTCCACGTCGATACCGACCACGTCATGCCCAAGCTTGGCCATGGCCGCGGCATGCACGGCCCCCAAGTAGCCGCAGCCGATGACGGAAATTCGCATAGTGGTCCTTTGCACGTGCCTTGAGTAGCGATTACTTCTGACTTTAGCGCGTTACCGGTGCCGCTTTTGTCGGCTGTAGCGCGTTACCGATGCCGGTTTTGCCGGTATTCCAGCCACGCGTAGGCCAGGACGGTGCCGAGGGCCGCGCCCAGGGTGTTTGTCCAAACATCCTGCAGCGAGGCGTAACGGCCCGGGAGGAATGTCTGTTGCGCCCACTCCACGGCTCCGGCGAGCAGGAAGGCTCCGGCCGGTGTCAACCAGCGCCACCCGGTCGGCAGCAGAAGAGCGGCCAGCAGGCCCAACGGCACGAACATCAACACGTTGGCCCCGGATTCGACCAGGTTGTAGTCAATCCAGTGCGGCGCGCCTGCTTCATGCAGAGCCGCGAGAACTGCCTGGATGGTGCTGTTGGCGCCGGCATCCACCGGGGTAGGCCACAACACGGCAACGGCGACCAGGAGGGCGTAGCCGGCCAACAGCCAAAAATGCAGCAGGCGGGCCCGCTCCCGGGACGTGCGAAGCCGCATTGATCTTCCTCTCCGGTGTGGGCGGCCGCGCGCCGATGCGCAGGCGACCGAAGGCCCATGGTACCGGTGCGCCACCAAGGTCGGGCGCGTAGCGGCTCCGGCACGGGGGTTGCGTGCCGGTCCCCGGGTCCCTCAGCGACCCGGAGACCGGCAATTGCAAGGTTGAAATGGTTCTTTCAGGTGTTTGTGAGAGATATCACGAGCTGGCTCTGTCGCTTTCCGGTGCCATGGGGTAGCTTCCGGGCAGGATCCTGCTGCGGGGACAGCGGGATTCTTTCATCCACACCTCATGGAGGAACCAGCATGCAGACCCACAGTTTCAGGCGGGGTGCAGCCATCGCTGCCGCCACCGCATTGGCGTTCGGAACCGGGTTGCCCGCCCAAGCCGCTATCGGGACAGACACCAGCACCCTGCGGGACGCGGTCACCGTCGAGAACATCGTCAGCCACTTGCAGGCCCTGCAGGACGCGGCCAATGCCAACGGCGGCAACCGCGCTGCGGGCACGGCGGGCTACGAGGCATCGGCCCAATACATCGAGGCCCAATTGTCGGCCGCCGGCTATACGCCCATTCGGCAGGCGTTCTCCTACGAACGGTTCGTGCTCCACGGCGCAGAGTTCGAGCAGGTCGCCCCGACGCCGACGGCGTACGCGGCAGGGGAGGAGTTCCTGGCCATGGACTACTCTGGCTCCGGCGACGTCACGGCACCCGTGACCGCGGTGGATATCAACCTCGCCGGCGACAGGGCATCCACCAGCGGCTGCGAGGCGACCGACTTCGCAAGCTTCCCCGCCGGCAACATCGCCCTGATCCAGCGCGGTACGTGCGATTTCGCCACGAAGGTCTCGAATGCCGCGGCAGCAGGCGCCGCCGGCGTGGTCATCTTCAACCAGGGCAACGGAGGAACACCGGACCGGACGGACCTGTTCGGCGGCACGTTGGGGACGCCGCAAGCCATCCCGGCCGTCAGCACCAGCTTCGACCTGGGGGCCGAGCTCGCCGGGACCGCCGGCCTGGAACTGCGGATCGCGGTGGACGCCGAGATCGTCGTAACGGAGACGTTTAACATCCTCGCCGACACGGCCGGGCGCGAGGACCGCACCGTCGTCGTCGGTGCGCACCTGGATTCGGTATCGGAGGGTCCGGGCATCAACGACAACGGTTCCGGCAGCGCGGCGATCCTGGAAACGGCGCTTCAGATTGCGGCATCGGGTGACGCCCCGGAAAACCGGGTGCGGTTCGCATTCTGGGGCGGTGAAGAGGATGGGCTGCTCGGCTCCGACTACTACGTGTCCCAGTTGAGCAAGCGCGAGATCAAGCAGCATGCGCTCAACCTGAATTTCGACATGGTCGGTTCGCCCAATGCCGTTCGCTTTGTTTACGACGGCAACGGCGACGCGTTTGGGCTGACCGGGCCGAAGGGTTCGGATACCATCGAGCGCGTCTTCGAGGACTACTTCGCTTCGCAGGGACTCGCCACGGAACCGACGGCGTTCGACGGGCGCTCGGACTACTTCGGCTTCATCAACAACGGCATTCCCGCCGGCGGCCTGTTCACCGGTGCCGAGGAAATCAAGACCGAAGAGCAGGCGGCAATCTACGGCGGCACGGCGGGCGTGGCCTACGATCCCTGCTACCACGAGGCCTGCGACACGCTTGCCAATGTGGACCTTGTGGTACTCGATCAGATGGCTGATGCGATTGCGCATGCCACGCTGACCTTCGCCGAAACGACCTCAGCGGTCAACGGCACGGCCAAGGGCAAGGGAACGGGCAGCACCAAGATGCCGTTCAAGGGGCCGCACGCCGTTCGCTGACCCCACCGGACCGGCGCTGTCTCCTACGGCAGCAGTTGGCCCAGGGAGGCCGTCTCCGGACGGCCTCCCTCTTCGCTGCGCTGCGGAATCGCGACGCTGAAGGTCGTGCCCGCTCCCAGGACGCTCGAGAAGGTTAGCGTGCCGCCGTGGGCTTCCACGATCGACTTGCTGATGGCCAGCCCCAGCCCCAGCCCTGGAATGGCCGCCTGACGGACGGCACTGGTGCGGAAGAACTTGGTGAAGATTTCAGCCTGATCCGCTTCCGACATGCCCATGCCGGTGTCGCTGACCTCCAGGAGGACGGCGCCGTCGGCCGCCAGGGTCCGTACCGTGACGCGTCCGCCGTCGGGGGAGTACTTGATGGCATTGGACAGCAAATTGTCCAGCACCTGGCCCATCCGGTTGGGATCGATCTCTGCTTCCAGCCCGCCGGCGGCGTCGATGACCAACTCCACGCCCGCGTGTTCTGCCCGCGGCATGGCCGACGCAACGCTGGTAGCGACGAGGTCGGCCAGCGCCGTGCGGCGGGGCTCGATGCTCAGCGTGCCGGAGGCGGTGACGAGCAGGTCTTCCACCAGTTGCAGGAGGCGTTCGGAATTGCGCATGGCGATGCCGAGGGAGGCGGTGACGTGTTGCGGCAACTGGTCGGCGTCCTCGAGCGCGAGGTCCAGGTAGCCCATGATGGACGTCAGGGGAGTGCGGAGCTCGTGGGAGACGCCGGCGACGAACTCTTCCTTCACCGTCAACGCATTGACCAGGTCGGTGACGTCGCTGAAGGCCATCACGGTGCCGTCGAACTGGCCGAGGTCATTCTGCATGGGGCGTGCCGTGCACAACATGGCCCGTTGCCTGTCTCCGTCGCCGATCCACACCAGCCGGTCGGAAAAAGACTCCCCCTGAATGGCACGGCGAATGGGGCGGTCTTCGGGGACCACCGGGGTCACCCGGTCCGGTTCGAAGACCAGCAAATCGGCCTCGTCCGGATTGTCGATGCCTTGGGGCATGGCCAGCAAACGGTCCCGATCCTGTTGCACGTTGCTCAGGATGTCACGGCCGTCTGCATCGGTGACGAGCACCCCCACCGCGACGGCGTTCAGGACGGTGTCCAGCCGCCGCACATGGACCTTGCTTTCTTCCAGCAAGGCCCGCAGTTCGCGGTCTTTGCCGGCCAGGGCTTGCTGCTGCGCCGTCATGCTCAAGGAGAAAACGGACGCGGTGATGGAGACCCCCAGGGTCACGATGGGGATCAGGATCGGGCCAAACAGGGTTTCCGGAGTTACCGGTTCCGGGCCGGTGAACACCGGAATCCAAACGATAAGCAGCGGCGCGGCGAAGCTGACGATGCGCGCGGCGGCGGGGGCGATCTCCGACCAGGCCATCCAGAACACCGGGAAGACCGCCAACAGGGCGACGCCGGCCAGTTGTGTCCCGGCGCCCTGGTGAAGGGCCCCGATGGCGACGAAATCCAGCAGCGGGATCACCCAGTACGACGGATAGGGCAGCCGGTCCCACGGAATGGCGGCGCCGAGGATCCACAACACGGCAATGCCGATGAGTCCGCCGGTGAATTGCGCGTTGCCCAGCAGTTGGGGGAAGAATGCGGCGGCGATCACCGCCGTCAGCGTCACCGAAATGCAGAGCGGCAGATGGCTGAGGAAAACGCGTGCGCGCAGGGGCAGCTCATGGAACTGACGGCGTCCGGTCAGCCAGGACAACAACGGGCTTGGTGCGGCAGACATGATCGAAGGTCCCCTTACTCCGGGCAGCCCTCGTTGTCGGTTGCGTTGCGGAGCCGGGCTGGCCATGACTGGTTTAGTATGGCACGCGTGTTGGCCCGCGCCGTGGAACTATGCGGTCTGTGACGCAAGTCGCAGCGGTGCGGGGTGGGTGTGGTGCAGACGGGTTGGCGGATCAGTCCGCTGGGCGCGGGTTCCGTTCGGGCCCGGAACGGGTTTGCCCTTAACTGCGCAGGGCGCCCCGCCATGGGAAACAGGACCTGCCTGCCTCCTGGCTGAGCGCCCGCGAAAGCCCGCGAAAAACGTCAGGCGTTGTGGTGCGTGTCGGAACGGCCCAGGAACTGCTTGGGAATGAAGAACGCCAGCGTGAACAGGCCGAGCCCGATGGCGAAGGCCGGGATGGGGCCGATGACCGGCTCCAGGCTGAAGGCGTACAGGGAACCGAAGAACATCAGCATGATGACCGCGAAGGTGACCAGATTGCCGACCAGGTGTCCCTCGCCCGAATGGGTGCGCTGCTTGGGGTGGGCCATGGGGTGTTTCTCCTCAATAGTGCGATGCGGCGTCAGTAGCCGCCGGCGGCTTGCTCGCCTTTAACAATAGCCACTGATGAGCTGGCGCCAATTCGTGTTGCGCCGGCGCGGAGCATGGCGCGCGCGTCGTCGAGGGATCGCACGCCGCCCGAGGCCTTCACGCCCAGGCGCGCCCCGACGGCGTCCCGCATCAGGGCGATGTCCTCGACGGTGGCGCCGCCACCGCTGAAGCCAGTGGAAGTCTTGACGAAGTCCGCCCCGGCCTCGGCGGCGGCTTCGCAGACCATCCGCTTTTGCTCGTCGGTCAGGAAATGGGTTTCCAGGATGACTTTGAGGATGGCTCCGCCGGCGTGGACGGCTTCGGCCACCGCCGCGATGTCATCGATGATCGCGGCGCGGTCGTTGGCCCGGGCCGCGGCGATATTGATCACCATGTCGATTTCGTCGGCGCCGTCCAGGGTGGCGCCGCGGGCCTCGTGTACCTTCACATCGGTGGGAGTGGCGCCGAACGGGAAACCGACGACCGCGCAGGTCTTGACCCCGGAGCCCTTTAGCGTGCTGTGGACCAACGCCGTCCAGACAGGATTCGCACACACGGCGGCAAAGCGGTACTCGACCGCCTCCCGGCAGACCTTGAGGATGTCTTCGCGGGAAGCTTCCGGCTTCAGCAGCGTGTGGTCGATGACCGAAGCGATCGACGTCGGATCGTGATAGGTCGCGCTCGGAGCGGATCCGGATGTGATGTCTTCAGACATAGCCATCCCTTTCATCTGCTGGGGTTCGAAGGAACTTCTATCCTTGCATACCGGTCAGGCGGCGACAGGACCGGCGCACCGGCCTGCACGGCCGCCGGAAGCGTCGCCGGACCGGGCAGGAGTCAGTGCGGGCCGCCAGTGGAGTGGCCCTCTTCCTCGGCCGCACGGCGGTGCTCCTCGAGCTTCTCCTCGGCCTCCTGCCGGCGGCGCGCGATGGCCCGGGGGTCGTCGGCCGGAATGTGCTCCTCCGAGGCCTTGTGCGCCGGCTCTTCGTCAGGGCTTTGATGCCTCGCCCCTGCGGAACGGGGCAGCTGTTCTTCGATGCCCATGGCTGCATCGTCCCACATGGCACCGGCGTCGAAAAGGTGCGGAAGGTGATCAATCAGCGGAGGTTGTGCCCCTCCGGCCCGGCCCTTCCCGCGGAGGCCGCCCGGCCGGCCGGCGCCCCGGCCAGGGGGGTTTTGTTAGGCCCGCGGTGCCTCGCCCGCCGAACGATTCCGGGCGGCGGTGATCTGCGCCGGTTATCCGGGCACCCCGAGGGTGGTGCGGATGTCGGTTTTGATGGCCTCCAGCAGCCGGGCCGCTTCCGCGCGTTCCTCCGCCAGCCGGTCCACGCCGGCAACCGGCCGGATGACCTCCAGGTAGCACTTGAGCTTTGGCTCCGTGCCGCTCGGCCGCACGATGACGCGGGTATCGTCCTGGCCCAGGAACAGCAGTCCGTCGGTCGGCGGCAACGCTTCGCTGCCGAGGGACAAGTCCGTGCTCGTCACCACCGGGGACCCGGCCAGCGACGACGGCGGCCGCTCCCGGAGCCGGTACATCATCGTTCCCATCAGGGCGAGGTTGTCCACCCTGATGCTCAGCTGGTCCGTAGCGTGGAGCCCGTACTTCAGCGCGAGGTCATCGAGGACGTCGAAGACCGTCCGGCCCGCGGCTTTGACGTCGGCGGCGAGCTCTGCGAGCAGCAGGGCGGCGGACATCCCGTCCTTGTCCCGGACCAGATGCGGTGCCACGCAATAGCCCAGGGCCTCTTCATACCCGTAGGCGAGGCCGGGGACGCGGGAAATCCACTTGAAGCCGGTCAGTGTCTCCACGTGGGCTACCCCTGCGTCGGCCGCGATCTTGCCCAGCAGCCGGGAAGAGACGATCGAGTTGGCGAAGACCCGGGACGCAGCCGGGCTCTCGCCCGCGCCTGCATCGATCGGATCGGTTGGGGCGTCCTGGTCCGCGCGCAGCCGGTCCTGGCCTTCGAAACGAGCCGCCATGTGCGCGCCGAGCAGCGCGCCGGCCTCGTCGCCGCGGAGCATCCGCCACATGCCGGTCGACGGGTCCTTGGCAGCCAGCGCCGCGCGGTCCGCGTCGGGATCATTGGCAATCACCAGGTCCGCGTCGATGTCCGCTGCCGTCTCCAAGGCCAGGTCGATCGCTCCGGCTTCCTCCGGGTTGGGGAAGGCCACGGTCGGGAAGTCGGGATCCGGCTCCGCCTGGGCGGCCACCAGAGTCACGTCGGTGAATCCGGCCTGCTCAAAGACCGCCCGCATGGTCGCTCCGCCGACGCCGTGCATCGGCGTGAGCACGATCCTCAGGTCCCGCTGCGGGAACAGCCGCGGGTCGGCCAGCGCGGTGACCGCGGCGACGTAGTCTTCGGCGATGCCCTCCGGGAGGACGTTCCAGCCTTCCTCGGCCAGTGGGATGGAGTCCAAGGGCGGGGCGTAGTCAATGCGGGCGGCGATATCGGCGTCGTAGGGTGCCACAATCTGCGCTCCGCGGCCGCCTTCGTCCACGGCACGTCCGCCCAGGTAGACCTTGTACCCGTTGTCGTGCGCGGGATTGTGGCTGGCGGTGACCATCACGCCCGCTTCGCAGCCCAGCGCCCGAACGGCGTACGCCAGCACCGGTGTTGGCAGGGCGGAAGGCATGAGGAACGTCTCGATGCCGGCGGCGGTGAAGACGGCCGCGGACTCGGCGGCGAAGACATCCGAGTTCCGGCGTGCGTCGTAGCCGATCACCGCGCGCGGTGCATAGGCGCCGGCGGCGGTGTCCAGCAGGAAGCGGGCCAGGCCGGCGGCCGTCCGGCGCACCACCACGCGGTTCATCCGGAAGGGCCCGGCGCCGAGCGCGGCCCGCAGCCCGGCGGTACCGAAGGCCAAGGTCGCGGAAAACCTGTCCGCAAGTTCGGCCCGTGCCGCGGCGGCTTCCGGCGCGCCGGCCTCGGCCGCTGCCAGCAGGTCTTGCAATTCCCGGCGCGTCTGCTCGTCCGGATCGGCCTCCAGCCAGGCCTCGGCCGCGGCCTTCAGCTCCTGGGGTGTTGCGGTCATGTCGCTCCCGTTCACAGTTTGGCGACAATTCCGGCCAGCAGCCGCGAGATCCGCGGCCCCGCGGCCCGCCCCGCCTCGATGACCTCGGCGTGGCTGAGCGGAACGTCGCTGATGCCGGCCGCAAGGTTGGTCACCAGCGAGATTCCGAAAACCTCCATGCCGGCGTGGCGCGCGGCGATGGCCTCCAACGCCGTGGACATGCCGACCAGGTCGGCGCCGATCCGCTTGGCGTACTGCACCTCGGCCGGAGTTTCGTAGTGGGGGCCGGGGAATTGTGCGTATACGCCTTCGTCCAGGCTGGGATCCACCTCCCGAGCCAGGGTGCGCAGTCGTCCCGAATAGAGGTCGGTCAGGTCAACGAAGGTTGCGCCTTCCAGCGGGGAGGCGGCGGTGAGGTTGATGTGGTCGCTGATCAGCACCGGCGTGCCCGGCGCCCAGGCCGGGTTCAGTCCGCCGCAGCCGTTGGTCAGCACCAGCGTCCTGCACCCGGCCGCCGCCGCAGTCCGGACGCCGTGGACGACCGAGCGTACGCCCTTGCCCTCGTAGTAGTGGGTGCGGGCGCCCAGCACCAGCACGCGCTTGCCGTCGGGCGTCCGGACGGAGCGGATGGTGCCGACGTGGCCTTCGACTGCCGGGGCGGAGAACCCGGAAATGTCCGTGGCCGGGATCGAGTGGGTCGTCTCTCCGATGAGGTCGGCGGCCTCGCCCCAGCCGGAGCCGAGCACCAGCGCGACGTCATGGGTGGGAACACCGGTCTGGCGGGCGAGGGAAGCGGCTGCCTCGGCGGCCAGTTCAAAGGGGTCTGTAGTCACAGCACCTAACCTACCCGCTGCCGAACTGCCGCCGAAAGCGTCGGGCGGGGGCGCCGTCGTCGTTCCTGGCATTGGGGATGTCCGGGCGGCTGGCGCGCGGCTGGCGGCGGCCGTGCGCGGGCCGCGGCC